>JANYIY010000181.1 GCA_025358615.1 Gammaproteobacteria bacterium
GATCGAGCCTGCCGTCGCCGCCAATTGCGGGTGCTGCCGAGGGCCTCCAATAATGGCCTCGCTCTCCGAACCGTTCATCCGGCGGCCGGTCGGCACGACATTGCTGGCGATCGGATTGTTTCTGGTCGGCGGCGTTGCCTATAATTTCCTTCCCGTCGCCAGCATTCCGTCGGTCGATTTTCCGGTCATCAACGTCAGCGCGCAGCGGCCGGGTGCCGATCCCACCACCATGGCATCGACGGTGGCGGCACCGCTTGAGCGGCGGCTCGGCGAAATTGCCGGCATCGATCAGATCACGTCGACCAGTTCGCTCGGCTCCACAAGCATTTCGCTTCAGTTTGCAATCGGTCGCGACATCGACCGCGCGGCGCGCGATGTTCAGGCCGCCATCGTCGCCGCACACGCCGATCTGCCGTCCTCGCTGACGCGCAATCCCTCCTATCGCAAGCTCAACAGCGCCCTATTCCCGGTCATGGCCATCGCCATGACCTCGGACGTGCTGACCCAGGGCCAGATATACGATGCCGCGGACGCGGTCATTTCTCAGCGGCTGTCGCAGCTTCCCGGCGTCGGCGGAGTCAACGTCAACGGCAGCGCGCTTCCGGCCGTGCGGGTCGAGATCAACCCGCTGTCTCTGACCAAGTACGGCATCGGCCTGCAGGACGTCCGCGCCGCCATCTCCAATTCGAACGCCAACGCGCCGAAAGGTGCCATCGAGTCCGACGATCTTCACTACCAGATCTATACCAACGACAACGCCCGCGATGCCGGCCCCTATCGCGAACTCATCATCGCCAACCGCAACGGCTTGACGGTGCGCCTGGGCGATGTGGCCCAGGTTTTGGACATGCAGGATGGCGCGACCGAGAACATCCGAACCTATGGCCTGTACAACGGCAAACCCGCCGTATTCGTACAGGTTTACCAGCAGCCCGGGGCCAATGTCATAGAGATGATCGACGGCGTCAAAGCGGAACTGCCGCTGCTCAAGAATTCCATCGATCCGAAGATCGACCTGGTGGTCACTTTTGATCGATCCATCACCATCCGCGCTTCGCTGCGCCAGGTCGAGCAGACGCTGATGTTGGCCGTTGCGATGGTCATTCTGGTGGTCTACATCTTCCTGAACAGCTATCGCGCGGCGCTGATCCCCGCGATGGTGGTACCGGTGTCGCTGATCGGAACCTTCGGGGCCATGTACCTGCTCGGCTACACGCTGGATAATTTCTCCCTCATGGCGCTCACCGTGGCCACCGGGTTCGTGGTGGACGACGCCATCGTCGTCATGGAAAACACCACCCGCCACATCGAGGCGGGCATGACGCGAATGAGTGCCGCAATTCTAGGTGCGCGCGAAGTAGGCTTTACCGTCGTCTCCATGAGCCTGTCGCTGGTGGCAGTCTTCGTTCCCTTCGTTTTCATCGGCGGCATCGTCGGACTGATATTCCGCGAATTCATCGTCACCTTGTCAGTGTCCATATTGATTTCGCTGGTGATTTCGCTGACCACCACGCCGATGATGTGTTCGCTACTGCTGGAGCGCAAGGACGAGAGCAAGCCGTCGCGTTTTGGGCGGGCATTTGACCGGGCCTTTGACGATTTTCGCGGCAAGTACGAGAGAACGCTGGATTGGGCGCTGCGCCACCCGCGCCTGATGATCTGGGTGCTGGTCGCCACCATCGGGTTGAATGTATTTCTCTACATCATCATCCCCAAGGGTTTTTTCCCGCAGCAGGACACGGGGCAACTGCAGGGCGGCATTCGTGGCGACGCATCCAGCTCTTTTCCGTTGATGAAGCGCAAACTGCAGGAGGTGGCGGCGATCATTCAGGCGGACCCTGCGGTCAAGACTGTCACCGGCTCCGTGGGAGGGGGCGGCTTCGGACCGAGCGCCGGCGCGAACGCCAATGTCACCATTGCCCTGAAGTCGCTGCGGGAGCGCGAAGTGTCCGCCGATCAGGTGATTGCCCGGTTGCGGCCAAAACTGAATAGGGTCACAGGCGTCTCCGCCTTCCTGCAATCCGTGCAGGACGTGCGCGGCGGAGGACGTTCGGCCAACTCACAGTATCAGTGGACTCTGCTCGGCGATGACCTGACAGAATTGCAGAGCTGGTCACAGAAGCTGAGAGTGTCGCTGCAGGACCTATCTGAGATCACCGATGTCGATACCGATCTGCAGCCGGGCGGCCTGGAAGCTGATCTGATCGTCGATCGTGACGCTGCGTCGCGCCTCGGGTTGACCGAGATTCAGATCGACAACGCGCTCGGCGACGCGTTTGCGCAGGCACAGGTATCGAACATCTATAATCCCTACAGCCCTCAGCAATACCATGTGGTCATGGAAGTGGCGCCGGAATTTTGGCAAAACCCTGAAGTTCTGCGGCAGCTGTATGTGAGCACATCCGGCGGCGCGGTCAGCGGAACGCAATCGACCCAGGCGGTGGCCGGCACGACGGTGCTCAAATCCACCGCGAGCAGCGCCTCGTCCGCCGCCGCCATCGCGGCGGATACGGCGCGCAATTTGGCTGCGAATTCACTCGCAAATTCGGGTCGCGGCAACACCTCCACCGGCTCGGCGGTAAGCGTTGCGCAGGAAACGATGGTGCCATTTTCCGCATTCAGCCACTTCAGCACCGGCACCACGCCGGTGGCCGTCAATCACACCGGCACGTCTGTCTCCACGTCGATTTCATACAACTTGGCCGACGGCGTGTCGCTCGGTACCGCCCAGGCCGCGATTAAGCAGAAAATGAACGAGATTCATGTACCGGTGAGCATCATCGGCGGCGCTTATGGAACTGCGAAAATCTTTCAGCAGACCACCGGCGCGGGCGGTCTATTGGTGTTCGTGGCGGCGCTGGCGGCGATCTACGTGGTGCTGGGAGTACTGTATGAGAGTTACAGCCAGCCGCTGACCATCCTCTCCACCCTGCCCTCCGCCGGAGTTGGCGCGCTTCTGGCGCTGTTGGGCACCGGCACAGAATTCAGTCTGATCGCTTTCTTGGGAATCTTACTGTTGATCGGCATTGTCAAGAAAAACGCCATCATGATGGTGGATTTCGCTCTCGAGGCCGAGCGTACTCTGGGGATGGATCCGCGCGCGGCCATCGCCCATGCCTGCAGCTTGCGCTTCCGTCCCATCATGATGACCACCTGCGCGGCCATCGCCGGCGCCCTGCCGCTCGCCATCGCCTCCGGCGACGGCACGGAAATGCGGCGGCCCTTAGGCATCGCCATCGTCGGCGGCCTGATTGTCAGTCAACTGCTCACGGTCTATACCACTCCGGTGGTCTATCTCTACGTGCATCGCTACTGGAAACATTTGAAACAAGGCAAGTACAGCTCGCCGCCGGCGCGCGCATCGGGGCCTGGCCTGACGGGCCCGGAGTTGGGTCCCCTGGGAGCCGGCGCATGAGCGCGCTTCCAGTCGGCGTTCGGCTCGCGCTCGTCGCACCTTGGCTCGTTCTGTTGGCGGCATGCGCCGTGGGTCCCGATTATCACCGCCCGAAGATCGACGCCGCGCCGAGCTACAAGGAAGCGGGCGATTGGAAGCCCAGTGAGCCCAACGATGCGCTCGGTAGAGGGCCGTGGTGGGAAATATATGGTGATGACGCGTTGAATCAGCTCGAGACAAAAGTAGATATCTCCAATGAAAACGTCAAGGCGGCGGCGGCCGCCTTTGCTCAGTCGCGGGCCCTGGTGGCGCAGGCTCGAGCGGGGTTCTGGCCCACGCTCGGCGCCAATGCCGGCCTGGAACGGGGTGGCTCACCGGTAACCACCCTTAATGCCGCAGGCCAGCCTGTCGCCGGCACACGGACTCAGAACACTTATAGTGCGGGAGTGTCGGGAAATTGGTTTCTGGATATCTGGGGTCAGATTCGCCGCTCAACCGAGAGCAATCGGGCGTCGGCCCAGGCCAGTGCGGCGGCGCTAGCTGCGGCCCGATTGTCTGCGCAGGCTGAGCTCGCCACCGATTATTTCGAATTGCGTGCACAGGATCAGCTGCAAAAGCTGCTCGACGACACCGTCGTCGCGGAGCAGCAGTCGCTGGCGATCACCGAGAGCCGCTACCGCTTTGGAGTCGCGGCAAGAGCCGATGTCGTCAGCGCGCAGACCCAGTTGCTGTCGAGTCAGGCCCAGCAGGTCAATGCAAAGATTCAGCGCGGCGTGCTCGAACATGCCGTCGCCGTGCTCATCGGTCAGCAACCCGCGT
>JANYIY010000245.1 GCA_025358615.1 Gammaproteobacteria bacterium
GGGGATGCCGACATCGCCGCACGCGCCGGGGCCCCTTTCCACAAATCGCCCAAGAAAGACATGATGGCCGTCTCCGTCATGTTTTCCATGTCCGGCGTGAACAAACGACGCTTCATCGACTCGGTCAAGGCCGATCCGCAGACCTACGCCGACTGGTCGGGCAACGGCGAGTGGGATTACGAGACCACCGGCAAGGAAGACCAGCTGTTCTCGCCCTTCCTGCGCAAGCCCTTCAAGAAGGCGCTCGATGCCGGGCTCATCCCGCCCTACCTGCACACCATCGCCGGCACCTGGGGCACGGTCACGGATCAGGGCGACCTGACGTATCTGAACCTGGTGCATGTGCCGCAGATCGACGGCACCGACCCGAATGACCTGACCATCGGCGAAATGCGCGGCAGGCGCGAGGCAATTTACGCACTGGAAGCGTTGCGCAAATTCATGCCCGGCTGCGAGGACGCAAAACTGCGTAATTTCGGCATGACCTTGGGAATCCGCGACACCCGCAAGATAGACGCGCAGTACAACCTCACCGGCACCGATGTGCGTGAGCAGGCGCGGTTCGATGACGCCATCGGCATATTTCCGGAGTTCATCGATGGCTACGGAATTCTTATACTGCCGACCACGGGACGCTACTGGCACGTGCCCTACCGGGCGTTGGTGCCCAAAGGCGTCGGCAATTTGCTGGTCGCCGGCCGCAGCATTGGCGGAGACAGGGTGTCGCACGCCTCCGCCCGCAACATGATGTGCTGCGCTGTCAGCGGCCAAGGCGCGGGAGTGGCCGCGGCCGTGTCCATTCAGCGAGAAGAAGCATTCGATGGCTTGAACATCGGCGCGGTGCAGTTGGAGCTGGCGCGGAAGGGCGCCCGCTTCCGGTGACTGCCGGCGTATCGGAACAGGCTGCCACCGGTCCCGGCGGCCGCTCGCCCCTGCGCTGGTGGGTGCTGGTGCTAGCCGCGATCGCCGTGTCCAGCAGCTATTACGAAGACGATGTAATCGGTCCGATCGCTGACCTCTTGCTTCGGCAACGCGGATTCACGCAATCACAGCTCGGCATGCTAAACGGGGCCATCAGCATTCCCAATGTCGCGCTCGCGCTGATCAATGGGCTGTTGATCGACCGCTATGGACCCGCGCGAATGGCGCTGTGGTCGGCGGCAATCGGCGTGGTCGGCGCCGCGCTCACCGCAGTGGGCCATCCCTACGAACTCATGGTCGCCGGCCGCTTCATCTTCGGTATCAGCGAGGGCGCGATTTTCATCGCCCTCATTGCGGGCTTGGCGCAGTGGTTTCCACGCAGCGGCATTGCCTTGGCTACCGCGCTATATCTGAGTCTCGCACGGGTAGGCTCCTATGCCGTGGACACCTCGACCGTGTGGGCCCAATCGGTTTACGAACGCGGTTGGCAAGCACCCCTGTGGCTCGGCACGGGCATTACGATAGCCGGGTTTGCGGCGGCGGCAATTTACTATTGGCTGGACCGGCGACACCGGCACGTCGCCACCTCGGGCGGCACTGCCGTGTCCTCGGACAGCAGCGCCCGCACTACTCCGCTCACCCCACCTACGCGGGTGAAGTGGTCGCGACTGCTGAATTTCGACATGTCCTACTGGTACATCCTGGGATTGCACGTCCTATACGCGGCGGTGTTCTTCCCGTTTCGAACCACGTATGCCATTGAGTACTTTCAGCACGCCAAGGGGCTTTCCCTGGGCCAAGCGGGGATGGCTAACAGCTGGGTGTTCTTCGCCGCTATCTTTGCCACACCGTTCTTCGGTCTGCTCGCCGACCGCTTTGGCCATCGCGCGCTCATGCTGACGTTCGGCACGCTGCTCCTGCCCTTGACCTTCATCGTGCTGGGGCTGACCCATTGGAGTCTCTGGGTAACTACAGTGATGATGGGCATCAGTTTTTCCCTGGTGCCGGCCATTATTTGGCCGGCTACGACCTTGCTTGTCGAGCCGCGCCGCTTAGGTACGGCTCTCGGCCTCATCACGCTGATTCAAGCGCTCGGCATGGCCGGATCCAATCTCGCTGCCGGCTGGCTCGCCGACAGGGCCGGAGCGAGTGCGCACAATCCGCTGGGTTACGAGGTCATGCTGCGGTTCTTTTTCCTTCTCAGTCTCGTCGCCCTCGCCTCGGCGCTGCTCCTGTGGCGACGCGAGGCG
>JANYIY010000259.1 GCA_025358615.1 Gammaproteobacteria bacterium
GCAGCCACCGGCCCGTTTGCCCGGCGATAAGCGCCATCGACAGCGCGAGCGTGCGATCCGCGACGGCGTCGATGTGCCCGAAGAATTGCTGCGCATCCTCGAAGGCTACGCCAGACCTTGCACCTGAAGTGTCTGCGCGGCGGGCTCCTCCACCCGGATCGCCACCCAGGCCAACGCCGCCACCAGGGCGGCGCCCACGCCGATATTGAACGCCGCGATCCATTGTTGATGTCCTGAGAGATAAGCAACGATCGGTATGCCAATCGCGCCGGCCAAAGAACCGCCGGTGTTCATGAAGCCGCTCACGATCATGGTGTCGCTGCGTCCCACCGTCATGGCCGCGCCCCAGAACGCCCCTTCGGTCAATTCGATGCAGCCGAAGCACAGCGCCAGCGCTGCCACCGCCCAATACGCATCGTCGGCGTTGACCCCGAGCCACAACAGCGCTGCGGCCGCCGACAATGCCAGCAGCGGGACCAGCCGATAGCCGGCAATCACGCCAAAGCGCTTACACGCCAACCCCGTCAACAGACCACCCAGTCCCGAGCCCACCGCCGCCGCCAACGGCGGCACTCCCGCCAACCAGCCGCTCTCGAGCACGGACAGATGCCGCTCCTGCACCAGGTACAGGAATGCCCAATTGCCGAGCAGATAGAAGGCGTAGTTCATGGAGAAGTACGCCAGGAACAGCAGCAGCACATTGCGATTGGCGAGAATACGGATCACATGCTTGGCATCGGTTGCCGGCCGCGGCGAGGTCTCGAGGTGATCGCCAATATCGCGCAATTCCTGCGCTGACACGCCGGCGTGTTGGCGCGGACTATCGCGGCCATACGCCGCCCACCAGCCGATCCACAGCAACGCCGGCAACGTGGTCCAAAAAAGCGCATTGCGCCAGCCGAATGAATTCATCAAGGTGGCGATCAGCGGCGGCGTCGCGGCTGCGCCCAATTGCAGACCCATGGTCTGCAATCCCACCACATAGGCCCAGCGATGGGCGGGGAACCATGCGCGAAACAGCCCGGCCGACACCGGGAAGGTGGCCGCCTGCGCGGTGCCGAGCAGCAATTGCAGGACCAGCAGTACGGCAAACAGTTGCGCACCGTGAAACGCCGAGGGCGCCAATGGCGTCAAGATCATGGCGAGGAAGGCCATCAATCCCATGACCACCAAGGCGCGCCGCGAGCCGAAGCGCTCGGCGAGCGCTCCGATCGGAATCTGAAACACCGTGTAGCCAATGACGAAGGCCTGCTCGAGCCAGCCGATCTGCAATTGACTCAGGCCCAGTTGCGGCATCATCGGCTCGGCGGCAACCGTGATGCTCTTCTGCTGCAGATACGCGATGAAGCCGAAGCCGAACAGGAACGCGAAGATCTTCCAACGAACCCAGCTTGCGGGAGCGGCGCGAATCACCCCGCTGCCGGCGTGCCCGGCGGCGCTTGCTGCTGGATCAGCTGTGCAATCCGCCGCCGAAACCGCAACGGCGCAGCGTCGATCGCAATGTCGATGTTCGGCGTAGATGTTTCGGCGAAACTCTTCTGTATGGCATTCAATATCGCTCGATCTTCTTCGAATGCACCCTTGACTCCCTCGCCCATCAGTGCCGACAGCTGCTCGTCGTCCGGGAACACATTGCGCATCTGAAACCAATAGTAGCGGGTATGCTCCGCGTCGACGGGGGTCAAGAAATTGTATGAGTCCATGATGAAAGCAGCCGCGCGGCCTGCGGCACCCGGACCGCCCTCGCCTGCCGGCACGAACACGGCCTTGATGAGTGCGTGACTCGGATACCGCACTTCATAGTGCTGCAATCGATCGCACAATCCCTGAAAAGGGCATGAAAGGGACATAAATGGGCGCCACCTCGACCGCGCGCATCCAGCGCGAAGCGATCACGCCCGCCTCGCCGGCCGCCACCTGTACCGCAGTGGACTCGCACGCCGCATTGCCAAACGAGCTGCGGTGCACCCAGGCAACGTGCGACGGATCGAGCAGATTGTCCGTCATGTACAGGTAGTTGCAGTCCACCGTCATCGCGTCGCCGCCGGTCACGCCCCAGGACGGATTGCCCCACTGCTCGACGTGGCATATCGTGGCCGCATCGGCACGCTCCGCGCTGCCCATCCAGATCCACAGCAAGCCGTAGCGAGAGACTAAGGGATAACTGCGCACGCGCGCCTTCTTCGGGATGCGATCCGCGCAGGGCATTCGCACGCACTCCCCCGCCGCGTTGTAGACCAGGCCATGGTAACCACACTCGATGTCGTCGCCCTGGATGCGGCCCATGGAGAGCGGCAGCTTGCGGTGCACGCAGGCGTTCTCCAACGCCACCGCGGTGCCGTCGGTCTGGCGATATAGCACGATTCGCTCGTTCAGAACTCTGATCGGCAGCGGCACATCGGCCAGGTCGCGATCCATCGCCGCCACATACCACGCATCGAATAGAAACATCACTGCACCTCGCCGGCGCCTATCGAAGGGTCGCGCTCATTCGCGGCCTGACCCAGCCTTCGCGCCATGTATTGAACCAAGTCCCACACCGTGCCCTCGTAATCGTCGGGCGCCAGTGGCCCCAGCCTGTGGGAAGGACTGTGCAGTCCGATTTGCAGCCTTTCGAGCTGCGCGCGATCCTCGTCGCAGAATGCCTTGCAGAAGCGCACGTACTGTAAGACTTCCTCCGCCTGCGGATTGGCGGGCACGCCCGTCACGCCCCAACGCACACCGACGCTATCCGCACTCAGCGGCCGAATGCACATATAGAGAGTGAAGTGCGGACAGAAGCCGACCACGAAACTGGGATAGATGCAGTAAAAGACATCGGAGCGGCGTTCCTGGTCGGTCAGGTCCGGGTGAAACGGCCCGCGCTCGGGGCAGTCGGCGTGGAAATTGGCACGATAGCCGGTGAATGCAGGGCCGTCGGGCAGCTTCTCGCACAGTACGGTGGGCGTGATCGAATGCAGGGTCTTCGCGTGCAGCGGGCTCAAGTGATAGCCCTCCATGAAATTCTCCACCAAGCATTTCCAATTGGTGTTCCACACCTCTTACGCTTGGTACAGAAAATGCTGCTCGGCCGGATGGTAGTTGCGGATATACGGCTCGATGGCACGCAGTTGCGGCGCGAGCGGCGGCGCAGTCCCAGCCAAATCGACGAAAATGTAGCCCTGCCACACCTCGCTCGTGAATTGCTTGAGGGCGCAGTCCTTCTTGTCGAAGCTGGCGCCGTCCTTCATCAGCGGCGCGGCCATGAGGCGGCCGTCGAGCGCATAGGTCCAGCCGTGGTAGGCGCAGGTCAAGCGCGCCGCAGTTCCCGCGCCTTGCATGACGCGGCTGCCGCGATGCCGGCACACATTGGCCAGCACCTTGACCGTCGCGCCCGTGTCCCTCACCACCAACAGCTGTTCGTCGACAAATTCGGTGGTGAAGTAATCGCCGACGTTGGCAACGGCGCCGATATGTCCGACGCAGATCCAGGCATCGCGAAATAGTCGGTCCCGTTCGAGCTTAAGATACTCGGGTGAAGTATAGAATCCGGCGGACAAGGTGCGCGCTTGCGAACGCGCCAATTGACTTAACTCGGCCAATTCCGCTTGCAGCTTCTGCACCGCAGCCGGCGCCGCCCCATTGAGATGACGCTCAGCCACGGCGCCGTCACTCACCCGCCGCGATCGATAAGCACTGCTCGACCAAGCCGCCGTGGCGCACCGCCGCCACGATGCTGCGCATGTCGAATACCCGGCGCCCTTCTTCGCCGATGTGCAGCATGGGAAGGTTCGCCTGCACCCGAATCGGCGCCATCGCTGTCACCACCAACACCGGGTGCTCTCAGGAGGAATACGAGTACTACATATCCCACAGCGGATCCCGCATCGTCCTGACCCAGCCGCGGCATCTGCCGATAATGCTCGGCGTCGCAAAGCCGTTTAGCTGGGTAGGCTGCTGCGCAACGGACAGCGGCGTTGCCGCGACGCTGGAGATTCCGACGGACGTGGTGCGCTTCGAGGATATTTGCGCCGAGCAGCTGGCGCTGCCGCCCATTGATCCCGACCCACGTCGCCCGAATCACGTTCAGTACACCTCGGGGACGACCTCACGACCGAAGGGCGTCGTGTAAACCCATGGCAACGCGCTATGGGCGGCGAAAGTGACCAGCAGCCATGCGCAACTCGTCGAGAGCGACACCGTGCCAGTGTTCTTCCCGCTGTTTCACGCAAACGCGCTCGCCTACACGGTACTGCCGACGCTGTGGTCGGGCGGTACCGCCGTACTCATGCCGAAGTTCTCCTCGAGCCGGTTTTGGGAAGTCGCGACGAGGCACCGCTGCACTTGGGCCAACATGGTGCATTTCACCATCCGGGCGTTGCATGGACTGCCCGACCCGCCCCAGCATTATTTCCGATTCTGGGCGCTCCTCAGTCAGATTCCGAGCGTGTACGAGCGCTGGCGCATTCCTTCTATCAGCTGGTACGGGATGACCGAGACCATTACCCAGAACATCCATTCCTTTATCGGTTTCGACACCCCAAATGGCGCGATCGGTCATCCCGCTCATGAATACGAGGTGGCGGTGCGCCGCGAGAACGGCCGGCACGTCGAATCCGGAGAGATTGGCGGGCTGTGGATCCGTGGCATTTCGGGCCTATCGTTGTTCCTGGAGTACCTCAACAACCCCGAGGCCACGGATGCCGCGTTCGACGCCAACGGCTGGTTCAACACCGGAGACGAGGTATGCCTCGACTCGGGCGGCCACATCCATTTCGTCAGCCGCACGAAGGATATGCTGCGCGTAGGCGAAGAGAACGTGGCTGCACTCGAAATCGAATCGGCCATCAATCGCGTCCCCGGGGTTGTGGAGTGCGCTGTCATCGGCAAGCCCGACGACATGCTGGAGGAAGTGCCGGTCGCGTTCGTCGTCGCACTCGAGCCGACGGCCGAACTCGAAGCGCGCATTTTCGCCTACTGCCGGGAGGCACTGTCAAAATTCAAGCATCCCAGGGAAATACACTTCATCGCCGCACTGCCGAAGGGCTTGTTGGACAAGACGCTCAAACGAGAACTGCGGCTTTCGTTGACGTTGAGCTCTACCAGCGACTCGTCAGAATCGGGACGAGGCTAATTAAATTAACAGCGTGGCGCGCGCGGCGCTATAAGCAACGATATCGACGGACAGACGCAGGCGGCCCTGGCGAGCACTATCTCAAGTACGTTGATCGTGGCTTATATGCGGGAGGCGCATTTCGCCGAGTGTGAGGGGTCGAGAGCTCGATCAGAACCAGCCATCAGTATTCCTGCAACAGCTGCAATGCCAGTATCTTGGCGTTCGCGCCGTACTGCACCGTATAAAACTCCACCATGTCCTTGCCCTCGACACGGTACACGCGGGTAAGGCTCTCGGCAGTGCCATGCTCCGCCGCGACGCTGAAGTACAGGATGGGACCCAATTCGACGAGATCTCGTCGCAGTGTTTGCGTTGCGACCGACGCGGGTAACTGCGGCAAGGATGCGCCCGCCGCAGTTTCGCGCGCCTGGGCCAGAAGACTTTCGAAGCCCCTGCTCAAGGCGGGCGCCTGGTCGGCAATGCTGTCAGGATAGGGTACGAGTCTCGGATCCACCCATCCGACCACGCTATGACCGAGCCGTTCGGTGCGACACAAAGCCAGATTGGTCAGCACAATGACCGTGAGTTTCTCGTCCGTGTAGCGCGACATCACCGCCTGGAACCCCTGCCAGTTGCCGTCGTATTCCACCACCCGGTGGCTACCGATATGATTGTTTTCCCACCCATAACCATAGTGATACAGCGGCGCCTGCCCGTTGCGGTGCGCATCCACACTCCACATGCGTTCCAGTTCTGCATGCGGCAAAACGCCATCGCCGTCGAGCGCTCGATCCCATTTCATGAGGTCGAGCACGGTGGAGTACAGGCTGCCGTCGGCGGTGCGATTCAGCGCGGGCGACACCGGCGTCTGATTGCGCAGGCTGCCATCGTCACGCAACTCGTAGCCACTGGCGCGCCCGGCGACGATGTCCGCATCGGAAATGACACGCGTGTGCGTCATTCCCAAGGGCTTGAAGATTCGCTGCTGTAGAAAATCGCCGTAGAATTCGCCGGCGACCCGATTGATCACAAACCCCAGCAGCACATAACCCACATCGCTGTAGGACACGTCGCTGCCGGGCTCGAAGTCCAAAGGTTGGCTGATGGCGAGCTGAATGAGCTCGGCGTCGCTGTAGTCGTGCGCCAAATCGAGCCGCTGCCGCTGCGGTGTCGTGTACTGAGGGATGCCCGCCTGATGATTCAGCATCAGCCGCAGAGTGACCTTGTTCCAACTGGCGGGCACCTCCCGCAGGTACTTGGATAAGGGGTCATCCAAGTTCAGTTTGTGTTCGTCGGCGAGCAGCATGACGGCGACCGCGGTGAACTGTTTGCCGATGGAGCCCAGTTGAAACACGGTGTTCGCAGTGACGGCCACGGGATGCTCTAGAGTGGCCACGCCGTAGCCTTTGACGTACAGCGGTTTGCCGTTCTTCAGCACCGCAAGCGCAATACCTGGAATGTGCTGACGCTGCATTTGCGCTTGCAGATAGCGATCCACCGCGGGGCCAAAATCCGCCGCATTGCCGGATGAGGACAGCGCCAGCAGCGCGAGTGCCGCCCACCACCGAATCCCAATCGCCTTACAGTGAATCACGGATTAGCGAGGCGCCATGACGCCCTCAGCGGCTGCCGACTGCAATTCCGCTGCGGCGAGAACCGTGAGATTGCGATGCGTCAGCAGCGCCGTGACCGGCCACTGCGGATCCGGGATGCCACGGCGGAAAGCGGCCAGCGCGCGCTCCTTGGTGCTGCCGGCCACCAGCAGCAAAATTTCTCGTGCTGCGATAATGGTCGCTATGCCGACGGTGATGCCGTACTGCGGAATGGCAAACTTGCCTTGAGTTTGCGCCACATGCGTGGCGCGGGTCTCGGGGCTCAAGCAGACCACATGCGTCTGCGCCGACCAATCACTGTCGGGCTCATTGAAACCGATGTGCCCGTTGGTGCCAAGACCCAGGATGGCCAAATCCAGTCCGCCGGCTGCCGCGATCGCTGCCTCGTAGTCGCGGCATTCCGTCTCGATCCCGATGGCGTCGCCCCGCAACAGCCGAATGTGTTCCTCCGGAACCCCGGCCGGCGTCAAGAAATGCTCTCTCAAGAAACGCGCATAGCTCAAGGGGTGCTCTACGCTCAAGCCCAAGTAGTCATCCAGATTAAAAAACCGCGCCTGCGCCGCCGCCAGCCGCTGCGCCGCCGCTCGCGCCACCAACTCGGCATACAGCCCGAGCGGTGTCTGCCCGGTGGGCAATGCGATGGCCGCCTGTGGCTTGCGTGCCAGCAGGGCCGCAACGTGGTCCGCGGCGGCGCGCGCGAATTCGCTGCCGTCGCGGCACCAAAGGATGTTTGACGAGGGCGGCGGCATCTTTAGAACGAGCGTTGCAGCGAAATCCCGATGGTGCGCGGCCGATTCGTGAACATGCGCGTGCGATTCGAGGCATCGTAGTTGTCGGAGATGAACTTCGACAAGTCGGCCCGCCGATCGCAGACATTGTCGACGAACAGATCGCCTTCCCATTTATTGTGGGTGATCGCCGCGCGCGCATCGAGAATGGCGTAGGCCCGCTGAAACGTCGCCGGATCGGTGCGATCGAAGTCCGGAAACGATTCGCCCACGTATTGCACATCCGCGCGCAGGTAGCCCGAATAGCCGGCGGCGGGCGTGAACGAATATTTGGCCGACGCATTGCCGTTCCAGCGCGGCACGTTTTCCAACTGCTGGCCGGCCATGCCGTTCAGGGACGGTGCGTCGGTCGCGAGCACGGCCTTGGTGTAGCCGACGCCCGCGCTCAAGATCAGATTGCTGGCAGCCTCGCCTTGCAACTCGAGCTCGGCGCCACGCACCGTCGCCGCGCCGGCGTTCTCGGTGATCTGATAGGAACACGGCAAGGTTCTGCCCTGCTGCACCTCGCTCCATTTGATGTAGTAGGCCGCCGCATTGACAGTGAGCGCGCCGTTCAGCCAACGGGTCTTGGCACCCG
The DNA here is from genome assembly GCA_025358615.1 of Gammaproteobacteria bacterium. Taxonomy (GTDB): domain Bacteria; phylum Pseudomonadota; class Gammaproteobacteria; order Steroidobacterales; family Steroidobacteraceae; genus Bog-1198. The sequence goes on from JANYIY010000259.1 coordinate 8,074, forward strand.
CTTCGTAGTTCCACAAGCTGTCCGGACCATACGGCCCGTAGTCCTGGTCGCAGCCTTTCTGCGCCAGATTGCTGGTATTGACGCCGCCCGGACGCACGCCTTTGGAGGCACTCAGGTAGTACAGCTGATTGTCCGTGGCCTGATAGGAAATCTCGCCCTTGGGATTGAATCCTGTGTTCTTGGCACTGCCGTCCGAGACCGAGGGACCGCCATTGCTCAGGCCATCTTCGTAACGCACGGTGGTGTATTCGAGCTCATACCAGCGCACGCCGGCGGTGGCCCGCCACTGACTGTTGATTTGATAATTGAGCTCGGTGAATGCCGCGTACTGCTTGGGCG
>JANYIY010000260.1 GCA_025358615.1 Gammaproteobacteria bacterium
GACTGGCCCAACATGTCGATGAACCCCGGCGCCACCACTTTGCCTGCGGCGTCGATGCGCTGCTTCGCTGTGGCCTTGGCCAATTTGCCGATGGCCGCGATGCGCCCGTCGCGGATGCCCACATCGCCCGAGTACCAAGGCGAGCCCGTGCCGTCAATCACGTGGCCATTCGCGATGATGAGATCGAACTGCAACTCGGCGCCGGCGGCCGGCGCACAAATCAGCAGCGGCGCGCCCGCAAGCAACAACGCGAAGAGCAAAATTGCGCGCGGCGGAGCGCGGCGAACCAATGACTGACACATTTTTTTCACCCCCATAAAGCAGCCGACGGTAATTGCATCAAACCCCGATCGTACTCGATGCCCCGCTCTCGGTCCTTGACGTGCAACAGCGGACCGTCCAAATCCACGAACTCTGCCAGTTGTCCCACTACCATACCGGGCGCCATGGCCAACGATGTTCCCGCCATGCAACCCACCATGACCTGAAGTCCCAACCCCCGGGCGTCGTGCGCCAGTGCCAATGCCTCCGTCAGCCCGCCGGTCTTGTCCAGCTTGACGTTCACGACTTGATACAAGTCTTTGACCTTCGCCAATCCAGCGCGGTCCGACACCGACTCGTCGGCGGCCAGCCGGATGGCACCTGAGTAAGCTCGCAAACTTTCGTCTTCGCCGCGCGGCACCGGCTGCTCGATGAGCACCACCCCTAACGACTGCATTTCCGGCGCAAGCCGATTCAGCAAACCGCAGGACCAGGCTTGATTCGGATCGACGATGATTCTCGCGGCGGGACAAACGCCGTGCACCAGTCTCACAACCTCGACATGACGTTCGCCATCCACCTTCACTTTGATCAGCGGCCAGTCGGCGTAGTGCCGTGCTCCGGCCGTCACAGCCGCGTCGCTGTCGATGCCCAAAGTCATCGACGTGGTGAGCCGTCGAGGATTAGGCAACTGCGCCAAGTCCCACACGGTGGTGCGGCGCTGCTCGGCCGTCAAATCCCAGAACGCGCAATCCACGGCGTTGCGGGCGCCGCCGGGCGGCAGCAAGGTGGCGAGGTCCGCGTAGCCATGTCCGGCCCCGGCCGTGACGGTCGCGTCGCCCTCGAGCGCGCGCTCAAGGTCCTCGCGCACAGCCTCGATCTGCGCGCACAACAGCGCCATGGTCTCGCCGTCGTAATCGACTCCGGCGGCCTCGCCGCGGCCGACGCGGCCCTGCGAATCGACCAGCGTCACCACGACCACGTCGAGTGCCGCCTCGGCGCCGCGCGACACGCGGAACGGAACCTTGTAGGCCCAGGACTCCGTGGCGACATGCAACGGCATGCTAGCGCGAGCCCGCGTTCTTGGCCGCAGCTATGAACTCATCCACATGTTCCCGCGGCGTCGCATAAGAGGTCACCAGGCGAATCGCAACTCCATGGCGCGGATTGCACAGCGGCCAGCGATAGAAACCGAAGCCCTGCTTTTCCAGCGCCGCGACGGTGGCTTCGGGCAGGGCCACGAATACCTCGTTGGCTTCCACGGATTGTTCAAGAGTGGCGCCGCTGAGACCCCGCAGCCCCGCCGCCAGGGCTGCCGCCATGGCGTTCGCATGCCGCGCATTGTCCAGCCACAGGTCATGCTCGAGGTATGCGAGCAACTGCGCACTCAAGAATCGCAGCTTCGACCACAGGTGCCCGGACTGCTTGCGGCGGCGCTCGAAATCGCGGGCCTGCGCCGGGTCGAAGAACACCACAGCCTCGGCACACAGAGCGCCGTTCTTGGTGGCTCCCAGCGACAGCACATCGACGCCCAGCTTCCAGGTGGCTTCGGCGGGCGTGCAATTCAAATACACCAGGGCGTTGGCAAAACGGGCGCCGTCGACATGCACCGGCAATGCATGCTTTTTAGCGGTGGCGGCAAGCGCGGAAAGCTCAGCCAGTTGGTAAACGGTTCCCCATTCGGTGGCCTGAGTCAGACTCACCGCGGCCGGCTTCACATGGTGCACTCCCATGTCCTCGGCAAAGGCAACCGCGGCCGTCACTTGCTCGGGCCGAATCTTGCCGTCGGCGGCCGGCAATCCGATTAACTTGGCGCCCCCCATGAAGAACCCCGGCGCACCGCATTCGTCGGTGACAATGTGCGCCGTATCGTGGCAATAGACGGCGCCGTAAGGCGGCACGAACTGCGCCAACGCCAGGGAATTGGCGGCGGTCCCGGTGGTCACCGGAAAAATCGAGACTTCCTTACCGAATACCTGGCTGGCCACCGCTTGCAGCCGCTCGGTGAGCTCATCGCCGCCGTACGACGTCGCCGCGCCCACATTGGCTGCGTTGACGGCCGCCATGACTGCATCGCACGCGGGCGTCACGTTGTCGCTCTTGAAATTTGGGCTCAATTGAAATCCTCAAATGGTTGGGGCCGCCGGATTCGGCGCGATTATTGTAAGCGATTTGCGGCCGAGCACCCGCGCTCGGTGCGCGTTCGCGGCTGCGCTGCTCTCGGGGTCGCGCTGTCGGCTTTGATCGCTAGACTTGCGGGCGCCACTCGTCCGCAGCGAATTGGAAGGTTTCGGACTCACGTTGCCAGATCACGGCGCCTCGCCGCACCGTCAAGAACCAGGTGTGCTGCTCCAAGGGCTTGCGCGGCTTGAAACACGGCCGCAGCACGGCAACCGCGGCGCCATGTTGCGGATCGCGCACCGATTCATAGCGTATGGCATCGACTTTGGCTTCGCGCGCCAAGCGTGCGAAAGCCTGCGACGCAGCGTAATCCTCAGGGTCTGTCCACTGGGCCCGCAGTCGCTTGAAGGGCGCTTCGGTCAGGTCGACAAGACGCCCGTCGATGCCGGCACGAAACACGGTTTGCGGCGACGGTCCCAGCGTCTGCAAAGCATCGCTGTCCATCAGAAATCGCCAGCGCCAATACCCCAACTCGGCGCAGGCCGTGCGCTGCGCCTCGGCGCCGTACCAGATGCCGGCATTCGCAGGCTCGCGGAATCGCGAACCGACCGGTGAGGTATATCGAAAGGGCGTGGCGAGCAGGTAGTGAAGATCGCCGGCATCGGGCGGCAGCGGCGGCTTACTTTCGTCCAGCAGCCGCTCGAGCAGGAGCTGCTCTTCCACGCTCTCCACCAGCCGCAGCGTCGAGGCGATATGCTGCGCCTCGACTGCCCGCCACAGGCGCCGCTGCGCCCGCCGCGACTCAGATTCGACCGCGCGCGGAGTCCAGGTATTGAACGACACGAACCAAGCCTTCGGTACTGCGGATCAGATCGATTGGGCGGCCGGCGAGGCCCAGGTTCTCGCCGTTCAACCAGCCGCGTGCCGCCGCATCGTTGGAGCCGATTACGGCATCCAGCGCACGAAACAGGCGCACGAACAAAGCGCCAAGCTCCCACTCCTTCTTCTGAGCGTCCAACGCATAGACACCCCTCGCCATGCGCGACACGGTCGATGGACTCAGTCCCAGAATTTGCGCGAGGCCCGATTGGGTGATGTCGAGCAGCGCGGACGCCCGCAACACCGCCCCGGTCAGGACTCGCCGGGGCTCAGGGTTGCTGTCGATCGAGGGACGCGGCATGGTTGCCTATGGAAAGTTTTTTGCTGATTGCATTCTACTGCAAAACGGCGGACCGGGCAATCGGCGCCTCGATTTCACCGCATCCGCTGCACCTCGGTTGTCCCGGCGGAAGGCGCCGGCAACGCCGCTGTGGCTTCGCGGCCATTAAATTGCCGCCGGACGGCCGTACCGGCGTGTCCTCCGTCCGGCATGCGTGAACTGCGTCGAAGTCTTTGAATTCGCTTGTATCCAAGCCTGGATTCCGTCGCATAGCATTTGCCCCAGGTAGATGGAGTAAGACGATGCCGAGCGGAAAAAACCGATTAATGTTGATGATGGCCCTGACCATGCCCGGAGCGGCGAATGCGATCGGACTGGGCGACATTCATGTCGATTCCGCACTCAACGAGAA
>JANYIY010000311.1 GCA_025358615.1 Gammaproteobacteria bacterium
GCAGCATTTCGCCGCTGTCGCAGCCCGTGCAGGCGAATCGGCCTTTCAAGTGGCTGAACTGGGACGCTGCGCGCGTGCTCGACATGCTGCGGGGCAGCTATCTGTTCGAATTGGACGAGAAGCGGATCATTCAAGACCCGGAAAGCCTGCGCGCCTCGTCGATTCGGCAGGGCTCTGCCTGGCACGCCTGGGCGCAACTTCGCGATGTCGTGCTCATTCAACTGAATTCTTCCGATCACAATCCGGCGGTGCGCGTCGGCGCCTCGCCGGCGGACTCCTGGGAACTCGCCAGTCCGCAATTGGCGCAGTTCTACGTCAAGGGCAGTGCGCGCAATCACGGCCAGCATGGCTATATATTCTCGAACGCAAATTGGGATCCTTACCCGATGGCCAATGAGATCGAAGCATTCACCATTGCCCTCGCGAACATGGACATAGCCATTGCCCAGCGCATGCTGCGATTCACCAACACCTTCTTCACCCAAATCGCCGCCTCTGACGAAGCGCCGGGCGAACCCGGGCGGTTTCATCTCACTCAGGGCAGTGAGATCGCCGCCGTGGCGCTCATGCAAGAGATCCAGGGGCTGATCAATCCCGTGCCGCCCGAAGGCAATGCCCTGATTCAAAATGTAGAGGACTTGCAGACCCAGACGCGGCTCAAAGTCACTCGCGCACGCGCCGTCGTCGAGGACACGGTCGAACTGCTGGCCGAGGACTTATTGACCGGCACCTACTGGCTCGACATGCGCAAGTCGCAGGATCAGAAACGCAGTTTCGGCAGCGCGCCGACCGCAGTCTGGAGTGCGTTTCGGGCGACGCTGCCATTCAACGGGCTTGGGCCCGCGTCCGCGACTCGACCCATCCATGAGATTGCCGCCACTTTCATACGCAGCATCCCTGCGGCGAATTTTTACAAGGATAACTTGCGCGAGCCGAGTGGTGCCACACGGCGGCAAATCGCCGAATGATTGCCAATGCCCGGATGTACTCGGTGAGCCCTGAGGCAGCCGGCCTGTGGCGCCGGCTGCTGACCGCGGTCATCGAACATGCCGGACTCGATGTTCAACTCCTGGAACATCCCGAACCGAAGCCCATCGGCGACCTGTGGCAGCGTGCCGACCAGGCGGCCGTGTTCATGTGCGGCCTGCCCTTCTCACGTTCGCTGCCACAGCCCGAACTCATAGCAGCACCGGTCCCCTCGCCGCCCGAGTTTCGCGGCTTGCCCCAGTACTGGAGCGAAATGGTGGTGCGCAGGGACAGTCGCTTTCGCAGCGTGGAGGATACCTTCGGCGGCCGCCTGGCGCTGACGGTGCCGGACTCCCAATCGGGATGTCTGGCCGCGATGAATTACCTCATGACCATCGCCGACCGATTTCCGCTGTATCGCGAGGTCATCACACCGCAAGTCACTCCCTTGGGCGCCATGTCCGCCGTAATCGACGGTGCGGCCGACGTGGCGCCCATCGATTCCTATGCGTATTGCTTATTGCAAAAGTACCGCCGCGATTTGACGTCGCAATTGCGCAGCATTGCCCGCACACCGCGCACGCCGATTCCGCCGCTGGTGGCCTCGCGGCCCGGATTTGAGGCGCTGACCAGCACATTCCTTGAAGCCCATCGGATCGCCGGCATAGCGCCCCTGCTGTCGGACCTCTTGTTGGAGCGATTCGTGCGCCCGAATCCGGCGACTTATGACGCATTGCGATTGAATTTCGAGGCCGTGACTCAATATTGGCGCGACCATGCGCTGGCGGCGACCGTCCACGCCGCCTTCGCCGAGCCTTGAGATTCGCCTATGAATTGCCGCTAGACTAGTCAGCGCGCCATGCAATTTCTGAAGCAGAAGTTTTTCCAGTTCGATGGCCCCACCTGGCTGGTGGCCGTGGCGTTGTACGGTGCCTGGGGACTGCTGGTGTGGTTCAACACCCTGCTGCCGTGGTGGGTCATCATGCCCGTCGGCGCCTATCTGATCGCCTGGCATTTCTCGCTGCAGCATGAAGCCATTCATTCGTTTCGCGGCGTTCCCGCATGGCTGCGATTCGCCGTGGTGTTTCCACCGTTGGGTCTGTGGTTTCCTTATCCCCTCTATCGCAAGAGCCACAGCACGCATCATCGTGATGTCAATCTCACCATCCCCGGCGTGGACAGCGAGTCCTACTACGTCTTGCAGGCCGACTGGGCGCGCATGGGACGCCTCAAGCGAGGCTTGCTCATGTTCAATCAGACCATGGCGGGGCGATTGCTGATCGGACCGTTGCTGCGCCTGGGGAGCCTCGTGACCAAGGAAACCCACCGCGTGCTGCAAGGTGACTACAGCCATTTGCCGCACTGGGCCGTGCATACGGTCGCGGTCGGAATTCTCTTTTGGTTTATTTCCGGCATCTGCCGCTTTCCCTGGTGGCAGTACTGCTTGTTGGTGGCCTATCCGGGCTTGAGCTTGGGATTGCTGCGCGCCTTCACCGAACATCGGGCGGCGGCGGATTCTCAACAGCGAACCGCGTCGGTGGAATCGAATATGCTGTTCGGCATGCTGTATCTGTATAACAATCTACACGTCGCCCATCACCTGAAACCCACCATGCCCTGGTACGAAATTCCACGCTTCTATCGGGAAAATAAGCGCGCGCTCCTGGCAAGCAATGGTGAATTCGTCTACCCGGGATACGCGGTTCTTGCCCGGCGCTACTTGCTGGTGCCCGTGTTCAGCCCCGTTCATCCCACGTTGTAGCATTCCATTGCCCGGCAAAACCCGCGCGATCGTCGCGACTTCGATCGGCAACATGCTCGAATGGTACGACTTCACGGTCTATGCCTTGTTCGCCGGCTACATTGCCGGAAATTTCTTCCCCGGCGATGATCCCAATACCCGCCTGCTCAAAACTTTTCTGGTGTTCGGCCTAGGCTTTGTGGTGCGGCCCTTGGGCGCGGTGATCATCGGTAATTTCGGCGATCGAGCGGGACGCAAAGCAGCGCTCACGCTGACCATCCTATTGATGGCCGCGGGCACCGGCATCATCGCCTTCTCGCCTACTTATGCATCCATCGGGTTCGGTGCCCCGCTGTTGCTGCTGCTCGGCCGTGTGCTGCAGGGGTTCTCGGCGGGCGGCGAGGTGGGCGGCGCCACCGCCTATTTGTTGGAGAGCGCCGACGCTGGGCAGCGCGGCCGAGTCGCCTCCTGGCTCGAGGCCAGCATGGGCATGGCCAATATTCTGGGCGCACTGGCGGCCTTCTCGGTTACGGCGGCATTGAGCACCAGCCAGGTGCAGGCCTGGGGCTGGCGGATCCCTTTCATCTTCGGACTGCTCATTGCGCCGGTGGGTCTGTACTTGCGTCGCACCTTGGATGAAACCGACGCCTTTCAAACAGAGGCACTGCGACGCAGCCGTGATCAGGCGCAAAATCGCGTGCCGCTGCTCGAAATATTCCGCAATCACGGCCGCAGCCTGTTCGTCGGCTTCTGCGTCGCCATTCTGTGGGCCGTGGCGGTCTACGTTCTGATGATTTTCCTGCCTACCTATGTGCAGCATCCGGACACCTTTAATTTCAGCGCAAGCCAAGCCTTCGGCGCCTCGCTGATCGGCAATATTCCTTTCGTCATCGGCTGCGTCTGGTTCGGCTCGCTATCGGATCGCATCGGCCGGCGCCGCAGCCTCTCCATCAGTGCGGCGCTGCTGCTGCTGCTGGTGCTGCCGCTGTTCATGTGGCTGAAGGCCTCGCCGACACTGCCCACACTCATCGTCGTGCAAAGCATCGTGTGCATTTTAGTGGCGAGCTTCGTCGGCGTGGCGCCGGCGGCGCTGTCGGAGATCTTCCCCACCGGGGTGCGTTCGACCGGAACTTCGCTGGTCTACAACGGCGCGTTCACCTTGTTCGGTGGCTTCGCACCCATGATCCTGACCTGGCTCACACAGCGCTCCGGAGGATCGATCTACTCGCCTGCGTGGTACGTGATGCTGGCGGCGGGGGTCGCACTGATTGCGATTCCCTACCTGGGGCGTCGCGAAACCGCCGTTTCGGCGACGGCTTCTGACTATCCGATCGTGACCAACGAACCGTAGCCATTAACTAATATACGTAGCATTTTGCAAACCAGGAGACCCCCTTGCCGGCTCGTCCGAATTTCCTGATTTTGATGGCGGATCAGCTCACCGCCCGCGCCCTTCCCGCCTATGGAATCCGCGTCGCCAAAACGCCGCACATGGACTCGCTGGCCGCATCCGGTGTGGTCTTCGACTCGTTCTATTGCAATAGCCCGCTATGCGCACCGTCGCGCTTTTCGTTCCTGTCGGGCCGTCAGGTGTCGGCCATCGGCGCCTATGACAATGCGGCGGAATTTCCGGCGCAGGTACCGACTTTCGCTCACTACTTGCGCAACAGCGGCTACCAAACCATTCTCAGCGGCAAGATGCATTTTTGCGGCGCGGATCAACTGCATGGATTCGAACAGCGCCTGACCACCGACATCTATCCGTCGGACTTCGGCTGGACCCCGGATTGGACTCGTTTCGAACACCGGCCGAGCTGGTATCACACCATGGACTCGGTCACGCAAGCCGGCCCTTGCACCCGCACCAACCAGATCGACTTCGACGACGATGTGGTCTTCAACGCGCGACAGAAGCTCTTCGACATGGCCCGCGGCAAGGATACTCGACCGTTCTGCATGGTTGCGTCGATGACTCACCCGCATGATCCCTATGTGATCCCGCATCGCTACTGGGACCGATATGCAGACGTTGACATCGACATGCCGCGGGTGCGCATTGCCGCGAATGACCTGGATCCGCATTCGCGGCGCCTGCGCCACGTAATTGGGCTCGACCTGCTGCCCGTCAACGAGGTGCAGATCCGCGCCGCGCGCCGCGCCTACTACGGAGCGGTCTCCTACGTCGACGATCAGGTGGGGGTTCTGCTCGCCGCTCTGACCGATGCCGGCTTCGCCGACGACACGGTCGTACTGCTGCTCGCCGATCACGGCGACATGCTGGGCGAGCGCGGGCTTTGGTACAAAATGAGCTTCTTCGAGCCGGCCTGCCGGATTCCGCTGATCGTGCATGCGCCGCAGCGCTTTACGGCCCGGCGCGTCGCGCAGTCCGCCTCGCTGGTCGACATTCTGCCCACCTTGGCGGAACTCGCCGGCGGCAGCGCCGGAAATTTTGCAACGCCGCTGGACGGCCATAGTTTGATGCCGCAACTCGTGGGAGCCGCGGGCCGTGACGAGGTCATCGGCGAGTATCTCGCCGAAGGAGCAATCGCTCCTCTGGTGATGATCAAGCGTGGGCGTTACAAGTTCGTACACTCTCCGGTCGACCCCGATCAGCTCTATGATTTGCAGGACGATCCGGATGAACTGCGAAACCTTGCAGCCGTCGCGCAGCACGTGTCGCGCCTGCAGGAGTTTCGCGCCGAAGTGGCGCGGCGCTGGGATCTGCCCGCGCTACACGCCGACGTCATCGCCAGCCAGCAGCGCCGGCACTTGGTATACGACGCCCTGCGCCAGGGGCGATACACGCCCTGGGACTTCCAGCCTAGCCGCGACGCCAGCCGCCTGTACGTGCGCAACGATCAGGATCTCGGCGATTTGGAAGCCATGGCAAGATTTCCTCCGTACCAGGCCTGATCGCGTTGCAGTCGAATCGCGCGGCAGGCTGCCGAACGTCGCCGCTCAAGAGCAAGGGGTGCCCCGCTTAAAGCCGAGGCACCCCTTGAGTTCATTTAATCGCGATGCTTGGACCTAATTATTGAGCGCCCCCTGATTCACCCAGGTTTTCACCAGCGCGATGGTCGCGTCGTCCAAGCAGGGGTTCGCGGTGGTTCCGCATCCCAAGGGCATGCGTGAGCCCGTTATGCCGGCGGCGCCCACGATTTTTTGCACCAGGTAGCTGTTGACCGTATCGTTGGGCTTGATTCGCAGCAGAGTCGGCTGCTCGATGCTGGCCACACTGACTATGCTGGCGAAAGTGTGTCCCGCCGTGAGGTTCTGCACTCCCGGCAACGCCGTGCCGACGCCGCTGTGGCAGCCCGAGCAAATCGGCGTGAAGATTTGCGTCTGCAGCTGGGTGAGCGTCACCTGCGCGACCACCGTATTGGCAACCGTCACGGTCTTAGCCGACAAGCCCACATTGCCATCCGCATCCGTTGCTTTGGCATTGATGGCGACATCGCCATCGGTCACGGTGGTGGTGTCCCAAGCAATGGAATACGGGGGGGTGGAGACCACACCGATCGAGGTCGAGTTGGCGAAGAACTCGACTGTGGAAATGGCCAGCGGATCCTGCACCGTCGCGCTCAAGGTCACAGTGCCCTTCAAAGTGCCCGTGGGTGCCGTGAGAGCCACCACCGGCGGTGCACTGAGGACCGGCGGAGTCGCGCCCACATCGATGCGCCCATAGCTGCCATTGGCCTCGTTATTGGTCCCGGCGGCAAAGAACAAAGTGTTGTGCGGCTGGTTGGCTGCGTCGTTGCCGAAGGCTATGCCCCACAGTCCCGGAGTAGCGATCGCCGCCCCGCTCGAATTGTTCACCGAGCCAATCAGAGTGCCGGACGTGGGATCGAAGGCGTTGATCTTGCCGTCGCCGAAATTTCCCACCAGCAGCATTTTGCTCAAGGTGCCGAAGTCAGCCGGCGCCAATGCGATGCCCCACGGTGCATTGAGCGCACCCTTGGTGATCAGCTGCTTGATGAACTTGCCGTTCGTATCGTAGATATCGACGTAGCCCAATCCCGCGCCGTTGGCATTGTCATGATTGTCCGGCGCCAGCTGCTGTGCGTAGGCCACATAGATCTGCGTGGCTCCGGCGACGCCGCTGCCGGGAATGGTTTGAATGCCGAAGGGCGCAAATCCCGCCGGAATACTCGGATCCGCAAACGTAAACGCTGTCGCGGAAGTTGCCTGCTTGGCGAACGTTGCGTCGAACACGTCGACCTTGCTGTTGTGAAAATCGGTGGCGTACAGGAAGGATTTGCCGTTGTTCTGCGCAATGGCCAGCCCCTTGTAGACGGCGCCGCCCGCATCGGTGTACATGGTGATGGCGTGGGTGGGATCGACGCCAACAGACCAGCCGGCGATCATGCCGCCCTCGCCGTCGAAGATAAATTTCGCGACCCCGGATATGCCCGCGCTCGACACTGTGAAGTCGGTGCTGCCGTTAAAAACGATGCCCGTGGGGTCGAACGTCGTGCCGCCGGCACCGGCAGCGAATTGCACGGCCAAGGGAGCCGCGTGCGGTTGCGCCTTGCCATTGTCGTCGTACAGCGTCGAGGTTTCCGAGTGATTGTTCGCCATCCATGCCGGGGCATTTCCCGCGGGGATCGCTATGCCCCAGGGATTCACCAGCTTCGCGTCCACGTTGGTCGCGGTGCCGCCGGCGGCATCAGAGACGAGATTGGTCAGCGAGAACGCAGTCGAGGCATTCACCGTGAGGCTCGCAGAGCCTTTACCGCTGCTGTACGCGCCGCCGGTGCAGCTCAAGTTGAAGGTGTCGGTGCCCGCCGCCGTCGGCGTCACGGTTTGCGTTCCCGTTGCCGCGAGAGTGCCGCTCCAGCCGCCGCTGGCGGTGCAGCTCGTGCCGCTACTCGAGGCCCAAGTCACCACCGCCGACTGCCCAAGGTTGATGGTCGTCGGATTCACGCTGACGCTCACCGTGGAACCGGGCATTGCGCTCGATCCACCGCCGTAACCGCCGCCGCAGCTTGCCAAAATCAGACCGCAAAGAATTCCCGCCACGCCGCTCGATGCGGCACGTAGTATTTGCACGATGTTTTCTTCCTAGAATCGAAAGTCAGGTTGACTCGTGAGGTAAGTGCCTGCACATCGCGGAAATGTTCTATCTATCGACGCTAAAGTCGGCCAAGATCCACTGGGCGGCTGTCAGCAGCGCAGCATTCGTATTTATATTATGGGTAATAAAACGGCCGACGCAGCCATGCCGGGGTGTCAAGCATCCAGATAGACATCGCGTTTTAACCCGTAAAACGTTACCATTGCCTGCATAACATGCTCGACCCCAAACCAGCCCACGAGGCCGCGCCCACGGGCGCCAAGATCATCGACGGTCGCCAACATGCCAAGCGCTTGCGCGAAGAACTGCGCATCAAGGCGGCCGAACTTCAGGCTAAATTCGGCGCTCCCCCCAAACTCACCGTGATACTGGTCGGCGACGATGCCGCATCGCGCCTGTATGTGTCGAATAAGTCAAAAGCCTGTGCCGATGTCGGCATCGAGTCGCTGGTCATTGTGCTTCCTGCCGCCACGGAGTTGGCAACGCTATTGACGGTGATCGAGGAGCAAAATCGTGACGCCTCCGTACACGGCATCCTGGTGCAGCTGCCGCTGCCCAGCCATCTGCCGGTGCATGCAGTGCTGGAACGCATCGCGGTGGAAAAGGACGTCGACGGATTTCACCTCTACAACGTCGGCAGCCTCGCCCTGGGAACCGCGGTGTTTCCGCCCTGCACTCCCTACGGCGTGCAGAAGCTGCTGGAAGCCGAAGGCATACCGATTGCCGGTCAGAACGTGGTGGTGGTGGGCGCCAGCAATATTGTCGGCAAGCCCACGGCCATGATGCTGATGCAACGGGACGCGACCGTGTGCATTTGCCATGCCAAGACCCGCGATCTGGCGCAGTTCACCATTCTCGCCGACATTCTGGTGGTGGCCGCCGGCCGCCCCAATCTCATCGTGCCGCAAATGGTCAAGAGCGGCGTGGTGGTCATCGACGTCGGCATCAATCGCTTGCCGAACGGCAAGATCGTCGGCGATGTGGACTTCGAGGGCGTATCGCAAAAAGCGTCTTACATTACGCCGGTTCCGGGCGGGGTCGGTCCGATGACCGTGACCATGCTGCTCGCGAATACCATCACCGCGGCGCAGCGCATGTGGGGCGAACAGGTCCGTAAGGCCGCGGCGCCTCAGGGTTTGATCGCTAGCGTGCCATCCACGGATACGTAGCCAGCAATGTCATCCGCTCGTTGACCGGAATGACTCTCGGGAACCAGCCGCTGCCCAGCGGCCCCGCGCTGTTTGCGGCGAGCTCCAGCGTAGCTGCAAGAGCCCGCACATCGGATCGCGACAGAGTCGGTACATCCACCAAGGGCGGACGATCGCAGCCGTGCGCTCCAAGGATTTGAGTTTGATCGTCGACCATCGCCTCGACGCGTCGCGCACTCGCAGCATAGTCCGACAGATTGGCGCCGGGTAGAAACGCATAAATATCCGAGGGGTAGATGAAATCACCCGCGTACACCCGGTTGGCGCTGCGATCCACCAGCACCACTGATTCGGGAGTGTGACCCGGCACATTCACCAATTGCAGGCGACGCTCACCCAAATCGATTTCCGACCCGCCCTTGAGCCAGTGGTGGACTCGGAACGGCCGACGCTCGAATCCCTCCATGAATCCCAGACTCTGGTACAACCCGAGCGAGAACACGCCGTCGTGCGCCTGGGCGTGCAGCGCCGGCAAGTCGGGCAGCGCCACAGCGTCGAAGTGGTGCAGATTTCCCGTGTGATCGAAATGCAGATGCGAGGGCAACACTTCCACCGGGAGCAACGTCAGGGCGCGCACCACCGGGGAAATATCCCGCACCCCCGGCCCGGTATCAAATAGCAGCGCGCGCTGCGACCCTGTAATGAGATAGCTGAAATTGCATTGGCCGTACAGCGGCTCGCCGATGACGAACGCACCTTCACCCATGTCTCCGACCACGTAGTAATCGTCGAACCAGCGCAGCGAGCGCGCAAGCGTCAGCTTGAACGATGCCATGATGGGAGTACCCTCGCGGGCACGCCACAACCATGCCTCTGTCTCGGGTGCGCGCCAAATCACGATCACCGTCGCGAGTGCGATCAGGGAGATCAATACGTTCAGTGCGTACAGCACCAGCCCTACTGTCGAGCGGCGGCCGCGCGTGCCTTGCCTCAAAAATCACCGATTGTGACCGCAATCCATTCGAGCAGGTGATCGGCATACACCCGCTCGATGAGCAACAGCACCTCGTCCGCTTGAATGCGTACGGCAGTCACCGGCAATTCAGCCAAGCGGCCGGTGCGCGCTTCGCCCAATTCGGGGGCGACGCTATTCGCCCCCAGGCGCGCCAACAAATCGTTCGTCCTTGCTCCTCGGATTCGAACTACGCGAATGCCTCCGGTCTGATCCACCATACAGCCGTCTGCCATGGCCGCCAGCCGCCGCTCCAGTTGCCTGAACACCTGTGGGTCCTTGCTGAGCAGCAGAGTCTCGGTGGGACTGCGCCACACCAGAGTCAAGGGCGCCTGATCGGCTGTAGGTTCGACACGCACAGCGCGTAACGGCTCCGGCAATGACCCACCAACTGCATCACACACTGCTGCAGCAAAGCTGCCGCGTGCATTGAAATAGCGCAGCGACGCGGCTAGAACTTCGAGGTCGACGCTGATCGACAAGCCATCGGTGTCCATGGCGCCGTGCCCGGCGTGCGAACTATCCACGCAGACGCTCGCCCAAGGGATCGATGAAGGGCGCTTTGACGACCTCCGCCTCGATGACGGTGCCCAAATGATGAATCCTAATTCTTTCGCCCGCCCTATTTGTGCCGCGCGCCAGCAACCCCAAGGCAACCGGGCGACCGAGTTCCGGGCTCCAATAACTCGACGTCACGTGGCCCTCTGTCTGCGTGGGAGGCGCGCCGGCCGCTATTTGCGCACCCACCGGCAGTAGAGTGCGGCGGTCGAGAGGCGACAGCGCCACCAGCTGCAATCGATTAGGATCGCGCGCGGCGGGCCGTAGCAGCGAGCGGCGTCCCACGAAATTGGCCGCCTTGCGCTCGAGCGCGCGCGCGAAGCCGATATCCTGCGGCAGAGTCGTGCCATCGGTGTCGGTGCCGATATGGATGAAGCCCTTTTCGGTGCGCATGATTTCGAGTGCTTCGATGCCGTACAGCACCGCCGAAAATTTTCCGGCCTGCGCCCACAGCCGCTCGAGCAAAGCGCCGGCTTGATCGGCCGGCACATTGATCTCGTAGCCCAACTCGCCGCTGAAACTGGCGCGCAGCACCCGCAACGGCATTGCCTGCAGCGTGCTGTCGCGCAGGGTCATGTGAGCCATGGAACTCGGTGCCAACACCGGATCAAATCCCACCGCCGCCAGCCAGTCCCAGGCCCGCGGGCCGGCGACCGTGACATTGCCCCAGCGCGAGGTTACGGGCGTCACCAGCACCCGCAGCGACGTGTATTCGCATTGCAGCCATTCTTCGAAGGCTGCCGCCGTGCGTTCCACTGCGGCGCTGGTGGTGTTCACCCAGTAGTGCTGCGGCCCGAGGCGCGCCACGATGCCGTCATCGACCACGATGCCGTTTTCATTCAGCAGCAGCCCATAGCGGGCCTGGCCCACACTCAAATTGGACATCGTGCCCACGTACATGAGATCAAGAAACTGCGCGGCATCCGCTCCAAAAATCTCCAGCTTGCCGAGCGGCGAGCCGTCCAACAGGCCGACTGTGTTACGCACCGCAGCGACTTCGCGCTGCGCCGAGGACTGCAGCGACTCGCCGGGCAACGGGTACGCGGCCGGCCGCAGCCAGTTGCCGAACTGCTCGAACATGGCGCCGTGACCTGCATGCCAGGCGTGCGCCGGCAGCCGTTTCAACGGCCGATACAGCGCACCCACGCGACGGCCGGCGATCAAACCCAGCGTGACCGGCGCAAACGGCGGCCTGAATTTTGTGGTGCCTACTGCCGCAGGCTCGCGGCCGGTAAACTCACCCATCAAGACCAGCGCGTTGACGTTGCTGGTCTTGCCCTGATCCGTGCCCATGCCGGTGGTGGTGTAGCGCTTCAAATGCTCGATCGATCGATAGTTCTCCTGTGCCGCAAGGCCGATATCGCCGAGTGCCACATCGT
>JANYIY010000312.1 GCA_025358615.1 Gammaproteobacteria bacterium
CCATGCTGTGCGCGACCCTGCGTCAATTGCAACGCGGCAAGGACATGAACCTCGCCGCCTGCTTTCGCATGGAGCTGTCGATGACGCAGCAGTGCTTCGAGCAGGGTGATTTCATGGAAGGCGTGCGTGCGCTGATCATCGACAAGGACAACGAGCCGAAATGGCAGCCGAACCGGATAGAAGACGTCACCGACGCCATGGTGGACGCGTTTTTCCCCTCTGCCAGCTGCTAGGAACACACTCATGCAATTAAAAGAATCGCACGCCGTCGTCACCGGAGGCGCTTCCGGGCTCGGCCTCGCCGTCGCAAGCCGGATTGTGCAGGCAGGCGGCAAAGTCACGCTGCTCGATGTGAACGAGGCGCAGGGCAACGCGGCCGCAGCCACGCTCGGCGAGCGCGCCGCCTTCATCGCAACCGACGTCACCGACGAGTCAGCGGTCAACGGCGCCATCGAGCGCGCGCGGCAGCGCATGGGTTCGATCAATACGGCGGTCAATTGTGCCGGCATCGGGATGCCCGGCCGCTTGGTCGGAAAGCAAGGCGCGATGGCCGGATCTTTTTTTCGCAAGATGATTGAAATCAATTTGGTCGGCACGGTAATGGTGTCGAAGGCTGCCGCAGTGGCGATGCAGTTGAATCCCCCCAACGCCGCAGGTGAGCGCGGCGTGATCGTCATGACGGCATCGGTCGCCGCCTTCGACGGACAGATCGGTCAAGTCGCGTATTCCGCCTCGAAGGGCGGGATTGTCGCGATGACGCTGCCTATGGCTCGCGAACTGGCCTCATCGGGAATCCGCGTCATGACGGTAGCGCCGGGGATTTTTGCCACTCCCATGCTGAAATCCCTGCCGCAGGAAGCGCAGGATTCGCTCGGCCGCCAGACACCGTTTCCGCCGCGCTTGGGGGAGCCCGATGAATTCGCAGCCATGGTGGCCCACATCGTCGAGAACACCATGCTCAACGGCGAGACCATTCGTCTGGATGGCGCGATCAGGATGCAGCCGCGCTAATTAAGTACTGCTCGAGGAGCTGCGCACCATGATTCCCTGCCCGAATCCCCTGTTCCCGGACGTGCTGCGGCTGAACGGCCGCTGGCGGCGCAACAGCCGCGCGGTGACCTGCGGAAATTCAACCGCGAGCTGGGGCGAGTTCGACCGACGCACCGAACAAGTGGCTAATGCACTCGCCGCGCTCGGCCTAAAGCGCGGCGCCCGGGCCGCGGTGCTCATGAACAATGGCCTGGAGATGCTCGAAGTCATGTTCGGCGCCGTGAAGGCCCATTCCTGGGACCGATCTTAGGATAGTAAATGACGCTGGACAGGAGCTGCCGGCGGGCGCGAGCGGAGAGATCGTAGGATGGTCGCGCTTCGTCATGAGCGAGTACCACAACCGGCCCGACGCCACGGCCGAGGCATTGTGGCACGACGAGCACGGGCGCCCGTGGCTTAAGACCGGCGACATTGGCCGCCTCGACGAGGACGGCTTCCTGTACGTCGTCGACCGCAAGAAGGACATGATTCTTTGCGGCGGGCAGAACGTCTATCCCACGGACATCGAGGCCGTACTCAAGGCCCATCCGGCGGTTTTAGACTGCGGGGTCATCGGTATCCCCCACGCCAAGTGGGGTGAAACGCCTCTCGGACTCGTGCTGCTGCGACCGGATCACGGCGGCACGGATGCCGAAAGCCTGTGCACGTGGGCGAACGAGCGGCTCGGCAAGCAGCAGCGGCTGACACGCATCGAATTCCGCACCGTGTTGCCGCGCAACCCGAACGGCAAGCTGCTCAAGCGCGACCTACGTAAACTGTACTGGGACGGGAACGCATCGTGATGGCCGGCGCACCTGGGAGGCCGCCCATCATCGCCCATCACGCCATTTGACTTCGCGTCAGCGCCCTCATTTCCTCCGCAATCATATTCTCCGCCTTTGCCGCGTCATCGATGTAGGCACCGAGTGTAAAAAACGGATGATGCATGCCGGGGAAGAATTCGAATCTGGTTGGAACGCCCGCCTCCCGAAGCCGCAACGCGTACGCCTCGTTGTCGTCCACCAGCGGATCGAACTCCGCGGCGATGATCAACGCACGGGCCAAGCCGGCCAAATTTGGTCGCAACAGCGGAGATGCACGTTCGTCCAGTCGATCGGCGGGACTCGGCACGTAGGTCGAAATGAACCAGGCCATGGCCGCCCTTGTCAGCATGTACCCCGAGGCGTTGCGTAAATACGATGGGTACTCGCGGCTCATGTCCGTGCATGGATATATGAGCACCTGCAACGCCACGCGAAAATCAGCTGAATCGTGGCTCAGCTGCGCCACAACGGCAGCCAGATTGCCGCCGGCGCTGTCGCCGCCGACTGCCAAAGCCTGCGGATCGATCTTGAGCTCTGCCGCGTTTCGTGCCGCCCAGAGCGTGGCTGCGTAGGCATCGTTAACGGCCCCGGGAAATGTCGTTTCCGGGGCAAGCCTGTAGTCGACCGAGAGCACGGCGCACCTGCCCTTGATGGCGAGCCTCCGGCAAATGGTGTCATAGCTGTCTACGCTCCCCAGCATCCAGCCTCCGCCATGAAAGAACACCAACAGGGGGCACGCGATGCCGTCATCGTGCGGACGATAGAATCGTGCCGCGATCAGCCCCTCCGGGCTAAGAATAGAGACGTCGCGAGCGATGGCAATCGGCGGCGCCGGCGGCAGCATCTTGATGCGCTGTTCGCTATATGCACGGCGCAGCTCGGCGTGCGTCAGGTTGGCCGGCAAGTCGCCGGCGAGTTTGATGGCCAACGCGGCCTGCGGATCTAGTGGCATATTGGTGACGCCTCGACGCGATTCATCAATGACTGTGCCGAGGCACACCCGGGTCTTGCGCCAGTTTGTGATATTTGACGGCCGATTCGAGCACCGCACCGGTCTGTAATTGCCCGACATCCGCGCGCTGCAGTTCCTGCCACGGAGTCTGGCTCGCCGGAATCGGATACCCGCCCGCCTTCTCCAGTTCGCGCCGTCGCCCGGCAAGCTCCTCGTCCGAGACCAGCATGTTCGCCGTGCCCTTGCGCAGATCTACGCGCACACGATCTCCAGTGCGCAACAGCGCAAGGCCTCCGCCCGCTGCCGCTTCGGGAGAGGCGTTCAGAATGGAGGGCGAGCCCGACGTACCGGATTGCCGGCCATCCCCCATGCAAGGCAATTCCTTGATGCCGGACCCGATCAGCGCGGCGGGCGGCTGCATATTGACCACCTCAGCCGATCCGGGGTACCCGATCGGTCCGGCGCCGCGCATCACCAGTAGTGTGCTCTCGTCGATGCCAAGCGCAGGATTGTCGATGTTTGCGTGGTAATCCTCCGGACCGTCGAACACCACGGCACGCCCCTCGAATGCCTCGGGGTCGGCGGGATTTGAAAGATAACGCGCCCGAAAACTGTCCGAGATGACGCTCGTCTTGAGGATGGCCGAGTCGAACAAATTCCCGCGCAGGACGCGGAATCCGGATGCGGTCTTGAGCGGGCGTTCGATGCTGCGAATGACCCGTTCGTCGAGGCTTCGCGCATTGCGGTAGTTCTCCCCAATTGTGCGGCCATTCGCCGTCAGCGCCTGCTCGTGAATCAGGTTGTGCCGCATCAGCTCCCCGACAACGGCCGGCACGCCACCCGCGCGATAGTAGTCCTCGCCGAGGTATTCACCGGCGGGCATCAGGTTAACCAGAAGTGGAACATCGAAGCCGAACGTCTGCCAATCGTCGATCGTTAGCTCCACGCCCACATGTCGGGCGAGCGCAATCAGGTGAATGGGCGCGTTCGTCGAGCCGCCGATCGCGGAATTGACACGGACGGCATTGATGAAGGCTTCGCGGGTCAGGATGTCTGAGGGCTTGCGATCTGCCCACACCATCTCGACGATCTGGCGGCCGGTGTAGTAAGCGATCTCCTGCCGATCCCGGTGCGGGGCCGGTATCGCTGCTGAGCCGGGAAGCGTTATGCCCAATGCTTCGGCAAGGTTATTCATGGTCGCGGCAGTGCCCATCGTATTGCAGTAGCCGGTGGACGGCGTTGACGCAATCACCTTGCGCATGAATTCCTTGCGGTCGATCCGGCCGGTCGCAAGCAGCTGACGCGCCTCCCATACGATAGTGCCGGAGCCGACACGTTGACCGTCATGCCAACCGTTGAGCATAGGTCCGACCGGGAGCGCGATCGCCGGAATGTTGACCGTCGCCGCTGCCATCAGGCACGCGGGTACGGTCTTGTCGCAGCCGGTCGTCAACACCACGCCATCAAGTGGATAGCCAAATAGCAGCTCGACCAGACCCAGATAGGCGAGATTCCGGTCCAAGGCCGCCGTAGGCCGTTTGCCCGTTTCCTGGATCGGGTGTACCGGGAACTCCAGCGGAATGCCGCCCGCTTCCCGAATGCCGTCCTTCACCCTGGACGCGAGGACCAAGTGGTGTCGATTGCACGGCGCCAGATCACTGCCGGTTTGGGCAATCCCGATGATGGGGCGATCCGACTGCAGTTCGTCAACTGAAAGTCCGAAATTGGTATACCGCTCCAAATAAATCGCGGTCATGTCCGCTTGGTCGGGGTCGTCGAACCAACTGCGCGAACGCAGCCGGACCGGCCGCGCGCTGCCGCCGGTGCCCGCGCGTCCTGAACCCTTCTCATCGTCTGACATAACAAATCTCCAACTCGGCAATGAATCCAAAACGATCTCGACGCCAACGCGCCGGTTAGGAACGGCGCCACGGTTTTTCTTCACCGTCGATCATCGCCGCATACCTACCGGCTGACAACGCGATCCTGTACAGTCCACAGCATGAGTATCGTGTCTCATAAACAGCAGGGAGTGATTGTTTTTGCCAAAACAAAGTAACCGCGCCGTAGCAGCCGACGACGCCCAGTCGATT
>JANYIY010000317.1 GCA_025358615.1 Gammaproteobacteria bacterium
TCGCGAGAGTCTGCCGTTCATGTGCCTGAGCGTTTCCGGGCGGTTGCGCCTTCGGCGGTCCTACGAAAGGACTCTCTCCAGACAGCTCTTATCGCGATAGCCCATGATACACCATCGGCTGCCGGCCGTAAGCTTGAGGACGCACTGGCTATCCGCCGGATTTCTTCGCCGGCCATCCAAGCTTGATCAGCTCCGCGACGATGACGTCGCGATGATCTCCCTGAATTTCGATGACCCCCTCGCGCACCGTGCCGCCGGAGCCGCAGCGCTTCTTGAGTTTGGTGGCCAAGGAGTCGATGTCCGACAGCGACATCGGCAAACCGGCAACCGTCGTTACGCCCTTGCCTGCACGGCCTTTGATTTCCCGACCCACGCGCACGCCTAAGGGTTTGGCGGCACCGGGGGCGCCCTTCGGGCACACACAGTCGCGTACCGGTCGGCGGCAATTCGGACACAGTGCGCCACTACCGGTGGAGTATACGATTCGCGAAGACATGGCCGCATAATACCGATTGGCGTTCATGTCGCGCCATGTCCATAATTTGCAGCCCGCATTAGCCGATCGACCAGGATGAGAAATGAGCTTTACGGATTCCGTGTCGCTGCACGGGCGGCAAGTGTCGCTGGCTCCACTGACCCAGTCTCATCACGACGACCTGGTGGAAGCCGTGAAAGACGGCGAGCTGTGGACCGGCGTATACAGCGTCCTCGACCGCGAATGGCCGGCGGTGAAGGCGAATCTCTCGCACCGGCTGCAGAATTCCTGAGCGCCGCACTACGCGGGTTTCGACACTCGCTTCGCCCGAATCCTTTTCCCGGTTCTGTAACTTTTTCCTGCCGACGGTGTTTTGGTTCTAAACGAACACACTCCAGTGCATCACTCAACCCCCGAGCCGGACTGCTCAACCGAGTTCACGATCTTCATGCGTGCGTATCAGGACATGGTCTTCTCGACGGCGGCGCGCTTGGCGGGCAATGACAGGCAGGCCGAGGATATTGCGCAGGAGGTGTTCCTGCGGGCGTTTCAGCATTTCCCGCAGCTGCGCGACAGCCCCACGGCAGGGGGCTGGCTCAAGACCGTGACCACCAATTTGACGCTCAATCATTTGACCCGGTATCGCAAGCGCTGGCGGTTGTTCTCGGAGCTGCGCAAGACGGCGGGCGACGCTGAGTCATCGGCGCCGGAAATGGACCTGCCTGTACCGGACACCCTGCTGGCGGATCTTGGTGCGGAGCAACGCCGCGCGCTGATCGAGGAGGCGCTGCACAAATTGCCCCAGCATCAGCGGCTGCCGCTGGTTCTGTATCACTTCGAAGATCTGTCCTATGAGGAGATCGCCATCAAGCTCCACGCCTCGCTGGCCAAGATCAAAACCGATATTCGGCGCGCCCGTGCGGCGCTGCTGCCCCACCTTGAGTCCAGCGGCATCGCCGCCGACGGCCTTTAGAAAGTGGCTATGGACACACACGAACCTGACGAGACGCTGCAACGAGTGCTGGATCGCACCTTGCGCGAACTGCCTCTGCGCCGCGCGCCGGTGACTCTCGAAGCGCGCGTTTTCGGCGAGTTGGAGCGCCGCGCTGCGCTGCCCTGGTGGCGCCGCAGCTTCATGCACTGGCCGACGCAGGCGCGTGTCGCTTTCCTGGTGATTTGCGGCGCACTGGTGGCGCTGGTGTTCGTGGGTGGCGCTGCGGCTGTGGCGAACCTGAGTTTCCTGCTCGACCTCTCCGGCGCGCGCCAGATCGGCGTGCTCATGGTCTTTGCCGGCAATCTATTTGCGCTGCTCGCCCGCACCCTGCCGGTCACTTGGCTATATCAAGGCATTGCGGTGTGCGCGGTGCTGTATGCAGTCCTGTTCGGGCTCGGCGCCGCCGTGTACCGCACGCTTTACCTTCATCAGCCGCTGAACGGCAAGTGAACCTCCCATGACTATTTCAACGTTGCGACGCTTCATATCCCTGGGCCTGGTATCCCTGACGGTGGTGCCGTTATGCGCCCTCATCGCGGTTACCGCGGTGCATGCGGCGCCGCGGACTGCGCCTGTGCCTGCGCCTGCGCCTTCCGAGACCTCCGCCACCGCGGCCGCGGCCACCGCACCCGCGGCCTCCTCGCCGACGGCAGCGCCCGCACCGGGTTCGTCGGCAGCTGCCGCTGACGACAGCTGGGCGCGGCCCGATGATCCGGACGAGAGTGCAGAAGCGCACCGCGGTTTCGATCGGCACAATCATCGCCGGCACGAGCGCCGCCAGCGGGGCAACGACTTGGTCAATCTCGGCCATGACTCGAATCTGCCGCGTGGCGAAAAGGCGGATTCGGTGGTGTCCATCTTCGGCTCATCGACCAGTGACGGCGAGGCCGGGGAGGTCGTTTCGATCTTCGGCGACACCCGGGTCACCGGTGACGTCAGTGACGGCACCGTGTCCGTTCTCGGCAATACCTATATCGATGGCAAGATCGATGGCGATGTCGTTGCGGTGCTGGGGAATATGGAACTTGGGCCGCATGCGCAGATCGACGGCAGTGTGGTGGTGGTGGGCGGCAACTTGCAGCGCGACCCCGCTGCAATCGTTCACGGCGATGTCCAGAACGTCTTTGCCGGCGACTTCGGCAGCGTGGGCTGGCTGCGCTCCTGGGTCCGCCACTGTCTGCTGTACGGACGACCGCTGGCGCTGGCGCCAGGGTTAGGCTGGGCATGGAGTTTGGCACTCGGCTGTCTGGCACTGTACGCGGTGCTCGCGCTGCTGTTTCGCGAGGGCCTCACCCGTTGCGTGCAGACATTCGAGACTCAGCCCGGACAATCGGTGCTGGCTGCGCTGATTGCCATGCTGCTGACTCCCGTTCTGGTGGTGCTGTTGTTCGTCACCGTAATCGGTATTCCAGCCGTGCCGTTCGTTCTGGTCGCGTTGTTTTGCGCCAGCTTATTTGGCAAGGCGGTCATGCTGGCCTGGCTGGGACGGCGCGTCACGGGCAATCGCGGCGAGGGCCCGATGAGTCATCCGGTGATCGCCGTGTTGATCGGCGGCGTTCTCGTGCTCGGCTTGTACTTGGTGCCGATTCTGGGATTTCTGGTGTACAAGCTGTTGGGCGTCCTGGGGCTGGGCGCCGTGGTCTACACCGCGATCCAGGCCGCGCGGGCACACCGGGCTGCCAAAGAGGGTCCGCGCTATGCGGCACCATCATCCGGCCCCACCGCGCCGCCGAGTGCTGCCGCGCCCGGCCCACTGCCTTCTGCAAGCGCTGCCGCCGCCCCTGACCCGCAATCCGCACCATCTGCCGCGCAGCCCACTCCGACGCCGCAGCCCGCTCCGACGCCGCCGCAGCCCATCACTGCGGCAATGCCGCGCGCGGGCTTCTGGGTTCGCATGGCAGCGCTATTGATAGACGCACTACTGGTGGGATTTTGCTTGAGCGTGCTGGGTCACCAGCATCTCGAATTGGTGGTGCTGGCCGCTTACGGGGCGGTGATGTGGAAGTTGCGCGGGTCGACCGTCGGCGGGATCGTGCTGGACCTGCATGTGGTTCGGGTGGATGGGCGGGAAGTCGACTGGGAGACTGCCATCATCCGCGCGCTGAGCTGTTTCCTGTCGCTGGCGGTCGCCGGACTGGGGTTCATCTGGATCGCCCTCGACCCGCACAATCAAGCGTGGCACGACAAAATCGCCGGCACCGTGGTAGTGCGCGTGGCCAAGGGCGCGCCCCTGGTATAATTGGCGGCATGATCTCTCGTAGAACGTCCCTAGGCGTAAAAGTAGGTGCGGTGACCATCGGCGGCAAGGCGCCGATCGTCGTGCAGTCCATGACCAACACCGACACGGCCGACATCGACGGTACGGTGGCGCAAGTCAAAGCCCTGGCGAAGGCGGGCTCCGAATTGGTGCGCATCACCGTCAACAACGATGAGTCCGCCGCCGCGGTGCCTTACATCCGTGAGCGCCTGGACGCCCAGGGTGTCAGCGTGCCGCTGGTTGGCGACTTTCATTTCAACGGCCATAAGCTGCTCAAGGCCCACCCCGCCTGCGCCGAGGCGCTGGGGAAACTGCGCATCAATCCGGGCAATGTAGGGCGCGGCAGCAAGCGCGACCCGCAATTCGCGGAAATGATCGAGACCGCCTGCAAGTATTCGAAGCCGGTACGCATCGGCGTGAATTGGGGCAGCCTGGATCAGGACTTGCTGACCCGCATGATGGACGACAACTCGAAGCTGGCGACGCCGCTGGCGGCCATCGACGTGATGCGCGAAGCCATCGTGGTGTCGGCGTTGAACAGTGCGCAGCGTGCCGAAGGCCTCGGACTCAAGTCCGATATGATCGTGATCAGTGCCAAGGTCAGCGGAGTACAGGACCTGATCGCCGTGTACCGCACCCTGGCGGCGCGCTGCACCTACCCCCTGCACCTGGGCCTGACGGAAGCGGGCATGGGCAGCAAGGGCATTGTGGCCTCCACCGCCGCGATGGGCGTGCTCTTGCAGCAAGGCATCGGCGACACGATTCGTGTGTCCCTGACGCCCGAACCCGGCGGCGACCGCACCCAGGAAGTCATTGTCGCGCAGGAAATTCTGCAGACCATGGGTCTGCGCGCCTTCACGCCGATGGTGATCGCCTGCCCGGGCTGCGGCCGTACCACCAGTACCTATTTTCAGGAGCTGGCGCAAAAAATTCAAAGTCACATCCGGCACCGCATGCCGGAGTGGCGCAAGCGGCACACCGGCGTCGAGGACATGTCCGTGGCGGTCATGGGTTGCGTCGTCAACGGACCCGGCGAGAGTAAGCACGCCAACATCGGCATCAGTCTGCCGGGCACCGGTGAGAACCCGGTGGCTCCGGTGTACGAGGACGGCGCCAAGACCGTGACGCTCAAGGGTGACCGGATCGCAGAAGAGTTTCAGGATCTGGTGGAACGCTACATCGAGCGCACCTACGCGAAGAACCCCGAGGCGCCTCAGTGAAGGAGCTGTCGGCCAAGAAATGCCTGCCCTGCGAAGGCGGCGTGCCGCCTTTGAGCCTGGCCAAGACGAAACTCTTGCTCAAGCAACTGCACAAGGACTGGAAGATCGCCAAGGACGCGAAAAGCCTGAAGCGTTCGCTCAAGTTCAAGGATTTTTACCGCACCATGAGCTTCGTCAATGCGCTGGCGCATATCGCCAACACGGAAGACCATCATCCGGACTTAGGCGTGGGCTACAACTACTGTCATGTCACGTTCTCGACGCACGCCATCGGCGGGCTGTCGGAGAATGACTTTATTTGCGCCGCTAAGCTCGACCGGCTTTGAGAAAGGCCGGCACGTCGCCGGACAGCCCCAGGGCACGCTGCGCGAGGCTGTGCTTCACAAGCTTAAGCTTGTCCACGGCACTCAAGGCCGCGCCGCGCAACCCGGCGCTCCAGGGATCCAGACTCGCGAATAATCGCTCCAATCCATCAAGCGCCGTGGCAGCCAGCAGGTTTTCGCTGCGCCGCCGGCGCTCGTAACGCCGCAACAACTTGTGTTCGCCGAAGTAGCCCGCGGTTCCGGCCTCCTCGAGAACTTCGGCGAGCACGGCGCAATCCAACAATCCAAGATTCAGTCCCTGTCCGGCCAGAGGGTGCACGACGTGTGCGGCATCGCCCAGCAACACGGCTCGCGGGCGCACGTACTGCAGCGCGTACTGCAACTTGAGCGGAAAACTGATGGGCGGGCTTGCCAGCTCACAGTCGCCGAGCGCGGCGCCGCTGGCGGCCGTCAATGCCGAACCGAAGGCGGCGCCATCCAAGGCACGCAGGCGCGCCGCCTCCGGCAACGAGACGCTCCACACGATGGAGGAGCGGCCGTCGGGAAGCGGCAGGAAGGCCAGAGGCCCGCTGCCGATGAAGCGCTGCCACGCGGTGCTGCAATGGGGCTTGGAAGTGCGCACATGCGCGACCAGCGCATCTTGATGGTAGGCATGGCCGGCGGTGTCGATGCCGAGCAGCTCTCGGGTCTTGGAATGAGTTCCGTCCGCCGCGATCAACAACTCGCTGCGCACCTCTCTGCCATCGCGCAGGCGCATCGAGACGCCCGTGTCGCCGGCGGCAACGGAGTTTACCGTCCCGTCGATCATCACCGTGCCGGCGCTGCGCGCGGCCTGCAGAGATTGCCGTTGCAGATCGCGGCCGTCGACGATGTACCCTAAGTTCGGTTCGCCGATTTCTGCGCAATCGAAGCTCAACGAGCCCTTGCCCTGGGGTTCGCCGCGCGCATCCCACACGCACATGCGCTCGTAGGCAAATACATGCTGCGGCGGCAATGTCTGCCACACGCCGCAAGCCTTGAGCAGCCGTTCCGATGCGCGGCTCAGCGCAAACACGCGCAAATCCCAATCGGCATTCGGCGCAGCGGGCGCAACGCCGTCAGCAACGATGGCGACGCGCCCGCGAGCACAGAGCTTGCGTGCCGCAAGCAGGCTGGCCATGACGGCCCCGACCACGCCGGCGCCCACGATCACCACATCGAAGTCGCGGCCGGCGGATGCCGTCATTGCAGAGCCACGCCGCGGGCCAGCTTTGGCACTCGCGCGCCGCTGCCGGTGCTCAGTCGCGACAGGGCGGCCTTTGCCGGCGGCAATAGGTCGAACGCCAGCAGTCCTACATTGCGCAGTCGCCGCACCACGCCCAACGGACTGGCGAACATGCGCACCAAACCGTCGGTGAACGCGATCACTGCGTGGCGATCAGCGGCGCGCCACTCATCGTACCCGGCCAGCAAGCTCGTGGCCCCGGCATCGAATGGAGATTCATGGCGGTGCTCGGCGATGAGTTCTGCGAGGCTCGCAATGTCGCGCAGCCCCAAGTTGAAGCCCATGCCGGCCACCGGATGCAAACCCTGTGCCGCATTGCCGACAATGACGCAACGCCCCGCGCTGGTGCGCTCGGCTCGCGTGAGCGACAAGGGGTAGGACACTCTGCGGCCCACCTTGAGCAAACGCCCGAGGCGAAAGCCGAAGCGCCGTTGCACCTCGGCGAGAAACTCGGCGTCAGACCAGCCCATGGCCGCCTCAGCGGTAGCGTGATTCAAGGTCAGCACCAAGGTGCAACGGCCACTATCGAGCGGCAGCAGCGCCAGCGGTCCGCTGCCGGTGAACCTCTCATAGGCCACATGCTCGTGAAAGCGTTGCGGCAGCACCGTGGTGATGACCGCGGTTTGCCCGTAGTCGCGGGTATCGGCATCGACGCCAAAAGCACGGCGCACAGCCGATTGCGCTCCATCGGCCGCCACCACCAGCTTGCTGTCGATGCGGGTCGTTGCCCCGTCTTGTGCGATCTCCAATGACACCACGTGCTCGCCGCCCTCGACCCGCGCGACTTGCGCCGGGCAGTAGATCCGGGTGCCGCCGAGCTGTTCAAGCCGCTGCCACAACGCCGAACCCAACGCGCGATTCGGCACCACATAACCCATTGCGTTAAGGCCCTGTTCGGCGGCATCGATCCGTGCAAAGCCGAAGCGTCCCTGATCCGACACATGAATCCTGCGGATGGGGGTTGCCAGGGACTCCACTTGCGGCCAGACGCCCAAGGTCTCGAGGATGCGGCGGCTGCCGTTGGATAACGCCGTGGTGCGCTCATCGAAGCTGGGCTGCGATGCCGAATCGTGCGGCACGGCCTCGATGAGCGCGACCCTCAATCCGAACGGCGCCAGCGCCACGGCCAGACTGGCTCCAACCATGCCGCCGCCGACGATGGCAATGTCGAAGGATTGGTTTGTCGCAAGTTGCGACATCAAGCGGCCTGCAACAGGGATTCGATCGCTTCCGGGGTCTTCTCCAGCGCCGCAGTCAGAACCTCCGGCGCATCGGCGGTGACCAGCACCTCGTCTTCGATGCGCACGCCGATGTTCCAGAACTCCTTGGGTACCCGCGGCGACGGTCGAATGTAAATACCGGGTTCAACCGTCAGGGTCATGCCCGGCTCCAACACCCGCCACTCGCCGCCGACCTTGTAGTCACCGACATCGTGCACGTCCAAACCCAGCCAGTGACCGGTACGGTGGCCAAAGAACTGCAGATACGCCTGATCCTTGAGCAGCGCACTCAATTTCCCCTTGAGCAATCCCAGCTTGACCAGTCCCTGGGTGATCACGCGCACGGCGGCTTCGTGCGGATGATTCCAATGATTGCCCGGGCGCACCTTGTCGATGGCGGACAATTGGGCCTCCAGCACCACGTCATAAACGGCGCGCTGCGCCGCGGTGAAACGGCCGCTAACGGGAAAAGTGCGGGTGATATCCGAGGCGTACAGGTCATGTTCGCAGCCCGCGTCGAGCAACAGCAGATCTCCGTCGCACAGCCGCTGATCATTGTCGCGGTAGTGCATGACGCAGGAATTGGCGCCGCTGCCGACGATGGGATGGTAGGAAATGTCGGCATTGTGCGAGCGAAACTCATGCAGCAACTCGGCCATGACCTCGTACTCCATGCGCCCCGGACGCGTGAAACGCATGGCTCGCCGGTGTGCTCCCACCGCGATCTGTGCAGCGCGCCGCAGACTCGCCTGCTCCGCGCGGCTCTTGTAAAGGCGCATGTCATCGAGCACGTGGCGGAGTGCGACAAACTCGTGCGGCGTTGCGGCCCCCTGGCGTGCTAGCGACCGCAATCCATTGACCCAGCTCAAGACATGGGAATCGAAATCCGGATGCATGCCCATGGAGTAGTATACTTGCGAACGCTGTTCCAGCAGGCCGGGTAGAATCTCGTCGATGTCCGTGATGGGGAAGGCATCATCGGCGCCGTAGCGCTCGACCGCGCCCTCGGTCCCCGACCGCGCACCGTCCCAGGCCTCGCGCACTGCATCGTGTTCGCGCACGAACAAGAGATACTCCGCCTGGGGCCGGCCCGGCACCAGCACCGCCACCGAATCCGGTTCAGGAAACCCGCTCAAGTAGTGAAAATGGCTGTCCTGCCGATACGCGTATTCGATGTCGCCGTTGCGATGGCAGACGGGCGCCGCGGGCAGGATTGCGATGGCGTCCTTGCCGATCATGCGCATGAATTGGCGCCGCCGACGCGCGAACTCCTTGCGGTCCATTAGGGGCCTCGGCTCAATGCAGCCGCTGCTGCTGCGCCGGATAGACCTGCCGGCGCAGCGGCAGCAACTCTTCGAAAACGACCTGAGCCGCGACCCGGATGAACTCGACCAACTCCGCATAGGCCTGCTCGTTGGATTCGTCCCCGTCCGCATCATCGCCGGTAGCCCGCGAGATCTCGGTGAAGTCCCGAACTATTTCTCCGACATCGCCGTTCAGGCCCTCGAGATCGGAAATATGTCCAGTCCCCAAGCCGTAGAGAAATCCGGTACACCACAGCGCCAGCGCATTGGCGCGGCCATTGAGCGGCTGCTCGTCGTCCGGCAGCAGGGGCTCAAATTCCATGCCTTGTTCGCCGAATGAAGCGGCGGTGGCCGTGAACACCCGTTCGAGCATCGCCGCCGATTCGTCGGACAGCGCAGCGCCGTCGGGGAGGATCTCATTGACCCAATCCTGCATCTTGTAGGGCGACATGGAACACAGCGCGCCGCACAACGATCCATGGGCCTCGGCGGCATCGGCCAAGCTGCCGGCCGTCCCCAGCACGTCTTCAAAGTCCTTGAATCGAATATCCGAGAGCATATGTCTCAATAATACCGCAGTAGGAGCGTAGCAGCCTCCTCAGCCGCCCTTTGCATTGCGCTTTGGCGCGCTCTATATTGGCAGCCTATGAACGAAGCTAACCCGAAGTCTGCGGTTGAACTCGAACTGAAACGGCTGGAGAAGCGGCTCGAAGACCTGATCGTGACCGTCGGTCAGATCAAGGAAGAGAACCGTGCATTGCGGCAGCGGCAGGAAACGCTCACCGCCGAGCGCGCCAGTCTGCTGCAGAAGAACGAACAAGTCCGCGGCCGCGTCGAAGCGATGATCGGCCGATTGAAATCGATGGAGCAGGCATGAGCGAGAATCAAGCGCGGGTCAGCGTGCGGATACTCGAGAAGGAGTACCACATTACCTGCCCGATCGAAGAGCGCTCCGACCTGCTGGATTCCGCGGAATTCCTCAATATGAAAATGCGCGAGATCCGCGACAGCGGCAAGGTCGTGGGCCTTGATCGCATCGCCGTGATCGCCGCGCTCAACATGGCGAACGAATTGATTCGATTCCGCAACCGTGACAGCGATCTCGATTCCGACGTCGGCGGGCGCTTGCGTATCCTGCGCGAGCGCGTAGAGTCGGCCTTGGAGAAGGGTCGGCAGCTCGAGCTCTGACGAGGCTGCAGAGCACCTTCGCGAAAGATTAAATTTGGCGCTGCCTGCGGTGTTCGATGCGGATCGGGTTACCTCTCGACCCTAAGTTTTAAACCCCAGGGGCCGTGCTTGCTGGCACCATTGTGCAAGTCCGCCTTGAGCGGAAAGCCTTAAGTGCCGCAGTTAGCCCCACCTGTTGCTCAGGTCGGGAGCAACGGTCCAAAACGGCATCCGCGGGTGGCGCCATCCCCCTTCGATGAAAGCTACTTTAAGAAAACAAATGCGCACGCAGCGGCGCGCGTTCAGCAGCGCCGAACATCGGAATCGTTCGAGCCTGGCCGCCAAGGCGCTCGCCGGTCTGCCGATGTTCCGCGCCGGCAAGCGCATTGCGATGTACCTGCCCTTCGACCGAGAGACGGACACCGCGGCATTGATCGAGGCGGCGCGGCGCCGCGGTGTACTGGTGTATGTGCCCGTCATCGTCGATCGCCGCCACGCGCGAATCCGCTTCTATCCGCTGGACCGCCGCCCGACTCGGTCCGGTGTCTTCGGAATCTCAGTGCCGTCGCGCTTGACCCGGCCGGTGCCGCCTCGATGGCTTAACCTTATCGTCATACCCTTGGTCGGCGACGACAGCCGGGGACGGCGCTTGGGGATGGGCGGCGGATTCTATGATCGAGCGCTGCAATTCCGCCGCCACCGCCGGCATTGGCCGGGGCCGCGCCTGGTCGGACTTGCATTCGATTGTCAGCGGACCGACTCCAGCTTCGCCGACGCTTGGGACGTGACTCTGGATTCGCTGGCGACGGAATCGGGCTTGCAGCACTACTTGAAAGGTACCTCATGAACCATTGGCTCCTGAAATCAGAACCGGATAGTTTCAGCATCGATGCTTTGGCCAAGTCTCCAAAACAGACCTCCGCGTGGGACGGAGTACGCAATTTTCAGGCGCGCAACATGCTGCGGGACTTTATAAAAAAGGACGATCTGGCGTTTTTTTATCACTCCAGCTGCGACGTGCCCGGGATCGCCGGTGTGGTCAAGATCGTGAAGGACGGCTATCCGGATAAAACGGCCTTCGACGCGAAGCATCATCACTACGATCCCGACTCCAAGACGGACGCGCCGCGCTGGTATGTCGTCGATGTGAAGTTGGTGCGCAAGTTCAAGCGCATCATCACCCTCGATGAGTTGCGCCCGCATGCCGCAAAGGCGCTCAAGGATTTTGTTTTACTGCGTCGTGGCAATCGACTGTCGGTGATGCCGGTGACGAAGAAAGATTGGGAGTTCGTGCTCACGCTAGAGTGAGGTCGTTCACATCGCTAGCACATTGTCGTGCAAGAAGGGCGACGTATTGCTTGTAAATTAATTATTCGTGTATATACTCGGACCCCGGACTAACCCGATAACGGAGTTTCTATCATGGCAGCGAAAGCAAAGAAGGCGAAGAAGAAGGTAGCGAAGAAAAAGGCCGCTAAGAAAAAGTAAGCCTTCGAAAGTAATCAACTGTGCCCGCGTAAGCGGGCACAGTTGTTTTTGAGGGTAGGAAATTTGTCGTCAGTTGATAAAAAACGCCGTGCCGCCGAAGCCGCTCTTGCATACATAGAGGACGGCATGGTGTTGGGAATAGGCACCGGCTCCACCGTCACTCAGCTCATCGAAGTGCTGAAAGACCGTAAAATACAGCTCTCCGGCGCGGTATCGAGTTCGCGCCAGACGTCGGCCTCGCTGGCGAAAGCCCGCATTCCGGAACTCGATCTCAACGCCGATGGACCTCTGGCTCTTTATATCGATGGCGCCGATGAAGCGACTGCGGATGGCACCCTGATCAAGGGCGGGGGTGCGGCGCTCACTCGCGAGAAAGTCGTCGCCGCCGCCTCGGCGCGCTTCGTCTGCATCATCGACGACAGCAAGCTGGTGAAGGTTCTGGGTAAGTTCCCTCTCCCGGTCGAGGTGATACCGATGGCTCGCTCATACGTGGCGCGAGAACTCGTCAAGATGGGGGGGCAGCCCGTATGGCGCGACGGCGTGGTCACCGACAACGGCAATGTGATCCTCGACGTCCATAACCTGCAGCTCAGCGACCCGGTCGCCTTCGAATCCGCCGCGAATCAGATCGCGGGTGTGGTGACCGTCGGTTTGTTCGCCCGGCGCCGCGCCGATGTCCTCATCGTGGCGGGGGACAACGGAGTGCGGACCTTGACCGCCCCACCCGCGGCGATCGCGCCTCTGAGATAAGAACTTCTGCGCGTTGCTATGAGCAGCGTCGCTCGCTGTGGATCGAACACCC
>JANYIY010000332.1 GCA_025358615.1 Gammaproteobacteria bacterium
ATTGATGATCATTGACGTTCTGGTAGAAATCCGGATTCAACGCCGCGAATGCCGGCAAAGCGAATGCGGCGTTGAAGTTGATCGCGCCGGAATTGATGCGCGAGTATTTGGCCTTCACATCCAATGTGCCGTCTTCGCCCAACTTGAAAATCATGCGCGGTGCGATGCCATATTCCTTGTAGAAATCGACGCAGTTGCCGCAATTCAGATAGGAATTGGAGTAGAAGCCGTCGGTCTGGGTATAGAACGCGTTTACGCCCAGGCTCACGCTGTCACTCAGCGGACCCGAGAGCCAGAGGTTTGCTTTCGGCGAACGATGATTGGCGTATCCGACCGTGCCATCCACCTCGATGACTTCGCCCGGCTTCTTGGTGTCGATGATGATGGCGCCGGCGACGGCATTGCGGCCGTACACCGCGCCTTGCGGACCTTTGACGACCTCGATTTGCTCGATGTTTGCCAATTCCTGACTCAGTCCGAAGGGGTTGGTTTGCAAAACGCCGTCGACGACAAACGCGAAATTCGGTTCCGTGTCACGCCCGGTGTTGATGCCGCGGATGCTCACCTGCATGTCACCCGCTTCGGTCGACTTGATGAAGGAGACACCGGGTGTCAGAGATAAAAAATCCTGTGGTCGCTCGATTCCCGCCGCCTTTATGTCAGCAGCCGAGAAGGCCTCGACGGTCACGGGAACATCAATGAGTCGTTCGGAGCGCTGTCGGGCCGTCACGACGATTTCCTCGAGCGCGTCATCGGGCGAGGGCGGTTCCGCCCAAGTCACCGCAGCGGGGGCTAGGCCGCTCAAGGATGCGAGAAGTATTACGATTCGGCGAGGTATCGTCATGGGCGAGAGTCCTCTGTGAATTGGCTGGGGCAGAGATCAGGAGTTCAATTGAACGGGCACGTCGTCGATTGGCAACCCGGCAACGTGAAGAGGCAAAGCACGCAAATGTGGAGGCACTAGATGACCCGCCGGCTCGTCAACTCGGCCATCCGCGCGGGCGTGAAATTCAGCAGTGCGGAATAGATTTCCGCATTGTGCTCACCCAAGGTTGGCGCCACCGAACGTATGCTGCCCGGCGACTTGGAAAGCTTTGGCGCAACGTTCTGCATCTTGAGCTCCCCGTAGTGGGGATGGCGTACCGTGACAATGGCTTCGCGTGCCTTGAAATGCGGATCTTGCAGCATGTCGGGTGCGCGGTAGATGAGTCCTGCCGGAACGCCGTGGCGGTCCATCAAGTCAAGCACCTCCTGCGTTGATTTCGTGATGGTCCACCGGCTGATGAGATCATCGAGCTCGAGTTGACGCAGACCGCGAGCCGGATGGCTCGAATACTGCGCGTCGGCGGCGAGGTCCTGACGCTGCATGGCCTCGCAAAGGCGTTTGAACACCGTATCTTGATTGGCGGCGATCAGCAGCATTCCATCCTGGGTCGGATAGACATTCGAGGGGGCGATATTCGGCAGGATGGCGCCGGTGCGTTCGCGGATCACGCCCGCCTTGTCGTACTCCGTGATCAAAGATTCCATCATCCCGAGCACGGCTTCGTAAATGGCGGAGTCCACCATCTGGCCGCGTCCGGTGCGCTCCCGGTAGTGCAAGGCAGACAGGGCGCCGACGCAGGCAAACGTAGCGGCGAGCGAATCCCCGATGCTGATTCCCATCCGCGAAGGCGGAGTCGAGGGATCGCCGACCACATAGCGCAATCCGCCCATGGCCTCGCCGATGGCGCCGAATCCGGCGCGATGTGAGTACGGTCCCGATTGACCATACCCTGAGACACGAATCATGATGAGGCGCGGATTCAGGGCGTTCAAGGTGTCATAGCCCAAACCCCATTTTTCCAAGGTGCCGGGCCGAAAATTCTCGAGCAGGAAATCGGTTTTGCCCACCAGCTCCTTGAGGATTTCCTGCCCCTCGCTCTGACGCAGATCGAGCGTGATCGACTTCTTGTTGCGTGACACCACCGGCCACCAAAGCGAGGGGCCGTCCGCGCCGTCATGTCGACCCCAAACCCGCATCGGGTCGCCCTGCGACGGAGGCTCGATCTTGATGACCTCGGCTCCCATGTCGCCCAGCAACTGCCCGCAGAAGGGCCCTGCCAGCAGGGTGCCCAGCTCGAGCACGCGCAGATCCGACAATGCGCCATGCTCAAAGGTCACGGCTTTGGTCATTTCATCCCATCCCCACTGTCTCATCCACCATCTGCTGCCAAAACTGTATACAAGTCTGCGTAACTCACCAAGTCAGATGCAAAGACTGCCTATGCCTCTCGTATTTTTCAGCCAAATAACTCAGGCATTTGTCTTGTAAGGACCTTGATGTGTGCGTTAGTCTGTAGACATTGTATACAATAAAAGAACCGAGATGAAAATCAAGTTCGTTGAGGTGGGACCGCGCGACGGCTTGCAGTCCCAGCCGGTCGCGCTTGACACGACGACCAAGCTCGCGCTGATCGGGCGGCTCGTGGCAGCCGGAGTGAGACGTCTGGAGGTGGCGAGTTTCGTCAATCCGCTCAAAGTGCCGCAGATGGCTGACGCTGACGCGCTGTTTGCGGCTCTGCCCGCCGGACGGGAAGTGTCCTACATCGGCCTGGTGCTGAACCGGCGTGGATTCGAGAGGGCGCGCGCCGCCGGTTGCCGTGAGATCGGCATGGTGGTGGTGGCGAGCGACACATTCAACCGGCGCAATCAAGGCGTCGGCACGGAGGAGTCGATCGCCGCGTGGCTCGAAATCGCGGCTGCGGCGCGTCAGGAGGACATCACGGCGAATCTCACGATCTCTGCGGCTTTCGGTTGTCCCTTTGAGGGGGAGGTCGATCCGGCCCGGGTGGTTGAGATTGCGCAGCGCTGCGCGCGCGGCGACCCTGTCGATATCGCCATCGCCGATACGGTGGGCGTCGGGGTGCCCAGCCAAGTGACGGATCTGGTGGGCCGACTGCACGAAGCCCTGCCGGGGCAGCCGTTGCGCGCTCATTTTCACAACACCCGCAACATCGGCATTGCCAATGCTTACGCGGCGGTGCAGGCCGGGGTGCAAAGTCTGGATGCCAGCATCGGCGGCATGGGAGGCTGCCCATTCGCACCGGCCGCGACGGGCAATATTGCGTCCGAGGATCTGCTCTATATGTTGCAGCGCATGGACGTTGAAAGCGGCGTGTCGATTGCCGGCATGATCGACACGGGTCAGTGGCTCGAGACTGTAATGGGCCGGACGATGC
The DNA here is from genome assembly GCA_025358615.1 of Gammaproteobacteria bacterium. Classification (GTDB taxonomy): domain Bacteria; phylum Pseudomonadota; class Gammaproteobacteria; order Steroidobacterales; family Steroidobacteraceae; genus Bog-1198. Next base: position 3,222 of record JANYIY010000332.1, read on the forward strand.
CGGGCATGGTAATGAAGGCCGGACTGTTTCCGAGCGGTGAGGCAGAAATGAGGGGCGTAAAATGACCTATCGATTGGGTGTCGATGTGGGAGGCACTTTCACCGATTTGTTCCTGGTGAATGAGAAGACCGGCAAGGCGTTCACCGCCAAGGTGCCAAGCACGCCGGCCGATCAGTCGATTGGTGTGCTCCACGGCATCGAGCGGGTTTGTCGCGAGGCCAACATCCAGCCGTTTGCAATCGATCATGTGATGCACGGCACCACGGTTGCGACCAACACGGTCCTCACGGGCACCGGCGCCAAATGTGGGCTGGTGACCACGCGGGGCTATCGCCAAGTGCTGCAGATCGCCCGATCCTTTGTACCGGGCGGATTGGGCGGCTGGGTGATTTACAACAAGTCGCTGCCGATGGCCCCGCTGGCCTGCACCATTGAGGCTCACGAGCGCATCGGCTCCAAAGGTGACATCGTGCAAAACCTCGACGAGGCGCAAATGCGCGCCGATCTTCGCGGGCTCAAAGCACACGCCATCGAAGCGTTGACCGTATCGCTGATCAATTCTTTCGCGAACCCCGTGCATGAGCGGCGGGTTCGCGATCTGGCGGCGGAGGAACTGCCGGGAATTGCTGTGTCAATATCCTGCGAAGTGGTGCCCGAAATGCAGGAATACGAGCGGACGGTCACCACTGTGGCCAATTCTTATGTGCGCCCGAAAGTTTCGCGCTATGTCGCGAACCTTAAGTCCAAGATCGAGCACATCGCGCAGGACGTAAAGCTCCACATCCTGCGCTCCGACGGCGGCCTTGCCGGTGCCAAGGCGGCGGAACAGTACCCCGTCAATCTCTTGATGTCCGGCCCCGCCGGTGGCGTGACGGGTGCGTTGTGGGTTGCCGCGCAGGCGGGTTTCCCGAACCTCTTGACGGTCGACGTGGGGGGCACCTCAACCGATGTTGCCTTGATACAAAATGGCGAACCGCGCCTGCGCCGCGAAACCACCGTGGGCGATGTGATAGTGCGTGCCTCCTCCGTCGACATTCGCACCGTCGGCGCCGGCGGCGGATCGATAGCCCACGTACCCGAACTGACCAAGGCGCTTCGCGTCGGCCCGCAGTCGGCGGGCGCTGATCCTGGACCTGCGGCCTACGCGCGTGGCGGCACGGAACCGACCGTGACCGATGCCAACGTGGTGCTCGGATATCTTCCCGCTCAGCAGAAGCTCGCCGGCGATATGACCCTCGATCGGGACATGGCGAGCAAAGCGGTGCAGAAGATCGCTTCCGCACTCTATCTCTCATTGGAGCAAGCGGCACTTGGGATCTACAACATCGTCAATGAAAATATGGTGGGCGCGCTGCGCCTGGTGTCGGTCGAACAGGGTTATGACCCCCGCGACTACGCCTTGATCGCCTTCGGAGGCGCGGGACCCTTGCATGCCAACGCGCTTGCGCGCCTATTGGGTTCCTGGCCGGCCATCATTCCGCCGGGCCCCGGAGTACTCTGCGCACTGGGTGATGCCACGACGGCGGTTCGCGATGAGCGTGCGCGCACATATGTGAAACGGTTCTCCGACTCCTCGGCGGAATCCCTCATACGGATCCTGGACGAGCTCGCTGAAGCGGCGGCGAAGTCGCTGGAACGTGAGGGCGTACCGCGCAGTGAGATCCGCAAGAATTACCAGGTGGACCTGCGCTATCACGGCCAGGGTCTGCGCCTGACGATCCCGGTGGATTTGAAGCAGCTCAAGAAACAAGGCCTCAAGGCAATTGCCGCGCAATTTGACGCAGAGCATCGGCGCCTGTTCACGTTTGCGCTCGACCTCGAGCACGAGCTGGTCACGCTGCGCGCCGCGGTGCAGGGACGCGGTATCAAGGTGAGCCGGAGCAAGATCGCCAAAGGCGGCGGGGATGCCGGCGGCGCTGTGGTGGGCAAGCAGATGGCATTCATGGAGGGTAAGCGCGTTGCGGCGCGGGTGTATGATCGAGCGCGACTGAAGGCCGGCAACCGGCTCGCTGGACCCGCGATCGTCATGGAAATGGATTCAACGACCATCATTCTGCCCAAGCACCACGCGAAGGTCGACTCGCTGGGGAACATGCTCATTTATCCGGATACGCCCATCGCCGCCAGGCGCAAGCCCCGCGCCGGCAAGCATGTCGGCAAAAAATCTTAAGGAGCAGCGCAATGCCCGCCACTATCATTCAGCGCAAACACAAGCGCATAAAGCGCGTCAAAGTCGACACGGTCACCATCGACATCATTGAAAGTGCGTTGCGAAATGCGCGCTTCGAAATGGATACGGTGCTTTTTCGCACGGCGATGTCGCCGGGCATCCGCGAACAACACGATGAATTTCCAATGATTGCCAATCTCGAAGGCAAAATGGTGGTCGGCCAATTCGGCTCCTTCATCTGGGGCTTCATGCAAGGATATGAAGGAACGATCGAGGAAGGCGACATCTTTCTCACCAATGACCCGTATTCGGTAAACGGTGCGATTAGTCACGCCAACGATTGGTTGATGTTGATGCCGATTTACCGCAACGGCCGGCTCATTGCGTGGGCTGCGATGTTCGGCCATATGACGGACGTCGGCGGCAAAGTACCCGGCTCCCTGCCAACCGATGCCAGAACCATCTACGAAGAAGGCGTCACCGTGCCTCCGGTGAAGATTTACAAACAGGGTACGCTCAACGAGGATGTACTGAAGATCCTGCTGCATAACTGTCGGCTGCCGCACTGGAATCTGTCTGATTTCAACGCAATCACGGCGGCGCTGCGGACGGCGAACACCCGCTGCATTGAAATCAGCGAGCGCTTTGGTGACGATGTCTTCTACTCAGCCATGGCTGAAATGCTGGATCGCAACAAGCGGGCCATGCGGGAACTGATCTCTCGCACCGTTCCGGAGAAAAAGCAGTACTTCGAAGACTATCTGTGCGACGACGGGCTTGACATGGGGCCCTACAAAATTGCCTGTACCATGTGGCGCGAAGGCAGCAAGTGCATCTTCGACTTCACCGGAACCGACCCGCAATCAATCTCCTCAATTAATTTCCTCTTGAACGAGGAGATGTTCAAGATGTTCGCGGGTGTGTACATGATCATGGTGTTCGACCCGCAAATACTCTTCAACGATGGTTTCTACGATTTGATGGAGGTGCGAATTCCCCCCGGGACGCTGCTGAAGCCCTTGAAGCCGGCGGCACTGTCCTGCCGCACACATGCGCTCGGGCGCATCTTCGATATTTTGGGAGGCCTTCTAGGCCAGGGGAATCCGCAGTTCATGTGCGCCGCGGGTTTTTCCGACTCGCCGCACTTCATGTATTCTGGCTACGACAAACATGGCGATTGGTTCCAACTGTACCAGATTACTTTTGGCGGCATCCCCGGCAAGCCATTTGGCGATGGTCCCGACGGGCACTCGCTCTGGCCGTCTTTTACCAATGTGCCGAACGAGTTTCTCGAGAGCTACTTTCCTCTGCGCATCGAGACTTATGAGACGATTCCAGATACGGGCGGAGCGGGGAAGAACCGCGGGGGCAATGGCTTGCGCATTGGATATCGATTTCTGGAGCCCGGTGAAATTTCGATTCACGATGATCGCTGGCTCACCTATCCTTGGGGTGTCAACGGCGGCTTGCCCGGCGCCCGCAGTCGCAAACTCCTTGTTCGACAAGACGGCACAGAGGAAATATTGCGCTCAAAAGTCGATCATGTGAAAGTGCTTGCGGGAGATCTTCTCATCTCCGACACCTGGGGCGGTGGCGGATGCGGTGATCCGTTGGAACGCGGCGTCGACAAGGTGATGTTCGATGTGGAGGCTGGATTGGTGACCGTGGAGGGGGCGAAGCGCTACGGTGTCATCGTGGCTCGCGGTGGAAGTGCGGACGCCGCGGCGACTGCCGAACTGCGTACGGAAATGAAAAAAGTCCGGGGCAATCCGAAGCTATTTGATCGGGGCTTTGAATCGATCGACGAACTGAAGGAACGCTGTCTGCGGGAAACGGGTTTGCGCCCGCCGTTGCAGCCGCAGTTCACGAAGTGGGCCACCAAGGCGGGCGCTGCGGGAAGCTCCTGATGCGAGCCGCGGAAAAGGCCTATTCGTCCGTGCGCGACGGCATTTTGCAGGGCCGCTACGACGCCGGTTTGCGTTTGACGGAACACGATTTGGCCAACTCTGTCGGCGTCAGTCGTACGCCGATTCGGGAGGCCCTGCGAAGGCTGCATGCCGAAGGTCTGGTGCATTTTGAGCCGAATCACGGCGCCATCGTTGCTTCTTTTGAATTTGAAGATGCGGAGGAAATTTTCGAACTGCGTGCGTTGTTGGAGCCGATCAGTGCGCGGCGTGCCGCGGAGCGGGCAACTCGCGAAGTGATCCAAGAACTGCTGACCTTGGCCGACCAACAGATGCTGGAGTCGACTCAACGCAAAGGGAACTACTTGGTGCGCATCGGGGATCTGAATGATCGCTTCCACCGGCTGATCCAGAAGACCGCCGACAGCGCCAGGCTTTCAAAAACCCTATCAGGTCTGATCGAGGCGCCGCTCATTTTGCGCACTTTTCGTCAATACACGCCAGTTGAACTGCGTCGAAGCGCCGACCAACACTTCGAGCTCGTGAATGCAATCGAAGCGCACGATCCCATGTGGGCACACAGTGTCATGCACGCCCATATCTTGACCGGGCGCGCTACATATCTGCGCGGACGATTGACGGCCACTGATGGGCGGAAGAAATGAACGGCGTTGCCGTGCTGCCGCTCAGGTACGCCGTCGTCCCGCCGAGCGATACTTAAAGCTCGTGCCATGGCGGAATCCTTGCAACAGAATTACGAAAAGGGTGGTTTTGGTCACCACCTGATCCCGGGAGCGAAACCGGCGCTCCTCATCGTCGATTTTGTGCAAGCCTATCTTGCGCCCGACTCACCTCTTTATGCCGGCGTGGAGGATGTGCATGCATCGGCCATTCGCCTGCTACGCATTGCCCGCGAAGCCTCGGTGCCGATCGTCCACACCAACGTGGAATATCAACCTGGCGGCCGTGACGGTGGTGTCTTCTTCAAGAAACTGCCGGCTCTTGCGTGCTTTGAACGCGGTGCGAATTCAAAGTGGACGGCCTTCGCGAGCGGGCTTGAACCGGTTGCCGGAGAGACGGTGATCACAAAGCAATACGCCAGTGCGTTCTTCGCCACGCCACTTGCTTCGATGCTGGCGGCTTTGGGTGTTGATACGGTCCTCATTGCGGGATTGTCGACCAGCGGCTGCGTACGTGCCACCGCGGTGGACTGCTGTCAGCACGGGTTTATTCCGCTGGTGGTGCGCGAGGCGGTGGGTGATCGGGCGCCGGGGCCGCATGAATCGAACTTGTTCGACTTGCAGGCGAAGTACGCGGAGGTCATCTCACAAGAGACAGCGGAAAATTACCTTCTCCAGGTCACCCGTTAGCATCGCTCCCGGCCAGCGCCGCTCGGGAGGAGGGCAGCCGCCCGCGGCTACGGCGCTGCATGCCGGGCAGCGCCCGCACTGCGGGCCGGCGGTTCGATAGGGCTCGTGACCACTACGTTAGTTGGCCGCGGCGGCTTTGACCCCGAGCTTCTGCCCGTGAATCCAGCTGTTCGTCCGCGAATCCAGCAGCTCGAGAGGCAGAACGCCGCCGTTCAGCATTTCGTCGTGAAAGGAGCGCAGGTCGAACTTCGCACCCAGCTCCTTCTCGGCGCGGGCTCGAAGCTCGCGGAACTTCAATTGTCCGAGCTTGTAGGAGAGCGCCTGTCCCGGCCAGGCGATGTAACGATCGGTTTCGGACTGGATGGTAGGCTCGTCGATGGCCCCAGACTCGCGCAAGAAGGCGACCACTTGATCGCGACTCCAGCCTTCCGAATGTAGCCCGGTGTCGACCACCAGACGCACGGCGCGAAACAACTCGCTGGAGAGGCGACCGTAGTCGCTGACAGGATCCTGATAGAACCCGACTTCCTTGCCAAGCTGTTCGGAATACAGTGCCCAGCCCTCGATGTATCCGGAGTTCTGGCTGTGCTGGCGGAACTTGGGGAGCCCCACCATCTGCTGCGCCACCGATAGCTGCATGTGATGTCCCGGAATGCCCTCATGGTAGGCCGTAGCTTCGTCATTGATCAGTGAGCGCTGCGCGAAATTGGCCACGGAAACCACGATACGGCCTGGACGTTTGCCGTCGGGGGTGCCGGTTTGGTAGTGCGTGGCATTGGCTGCCTGAAATGCCGGCATGGCCTCGACAGTCACCGGCGAACCCGGGATGTAGCTGAACAGGCTGGGCAGCTTGGGCTGCATCTGGTCGACGTACTTGCGGAAATCATCGACGATTTGCTCGGCGGAGTTGGGCTTGTACTTGAGGTTGGTCTCGAGCGATGCGCGAAAGGCTGCCAGGTCCGCAAAGCCTTGCCGGCGCGCGATGGCCGTCATCTCCGCCTGAATGCGCTCGATCTCTTGCAGGCCAATACGATGAATCTGCTCGGGAGATAGATCGCTGACCGTGGTGCGGCTGCGGATATCGTTGAGATAGCGTCCCTTGCCGCCGGGCAGCGAGGCGGCACTGAGCACGGCGCGTCCGTGCGGCGCGTATTCCGCGACGATGAAAGCGGCAAAGGCGCGGTAGGCGGGCAGCACTTCATTGTTGACCGCATCGGTGATCTCCCGGGTCAAGCGCTGTTGATCGTCCGCGGAAATATCGACGGGGAATTTCTTGGTGGGCAACAGGAAGGGATCGGCGGCGATGACTCCCTGACATTGCTCGGGCACCTTCTCGATGAGGAAACGCACCGGCATGAGATGGTCCTTCAAGCCAGCGCGCAGCACCTCCTGTGTTTGGGAAAAGACGCGCGGAATCTGATGCAGGCGCGCGATGTAGTCCTCGTACTGCTTTACCGAATCGAAGGGCACAGCCAGCGGCAGGTCGGCGAGGCGCACATGCGGGCCGTCCATTTGACTCACCGGCATCTTGTATTCCTTGAAGGCATGATTTTTCATGCGCTGGTGCAGCGTAAAGTGCAGCACCGCGTGGGATAGCGTGTCCTGCTCGGCGAGGCCTGCGATGGAAATTGCATCGAGGCGCGCCAGGAAATGTTGATCCCTGGCCTGTTGCTCGGCAATCGCGGCGAGCGAGTATTCGTCCAGGCTATCGTTGTAGCGATAGTCTCCGTAAGCGGTCGCGCGTTCGGGGTGAGCCTTAAGCTCGGATTGGTAGTACTCCTCAAAGACGGTGTTCTGCGCGGCAACCCGCGACTCGACCGAGGCCGGTGTGGCCGCCGTGGATACGGCGGCGGAGCAGAAACAGCAGATGCCAAACAGCAGGGAGAGGAATTGTTTGTTCATGCTGGTAGGCTAACGGCTCTGCTATCGGGAATGCAAACATGACTTTCAAGACTTGGCTGTTGTTCTTGGTGATGGAAACGGCGCTGTCGCTCTCGCCTGGACCGGCGGTGTTTTACGTGGTATCGCAGGGCGTGCGCGGTGCGTTGCGGCGCTCGTTGCCGGCGGCGGCCGGCATCATCAGCGCCAACGCCATTTACTTCACCTTGTCGGCCACCAGCTTGGGTGCGATCATCGCCGCCAGCGCGCAATTCTTTACCATTGCCAAATGGGCGGGTGCAGCCTACCTGATTTATCTGGGAATCAAGGCGCTGCGCTCGGCCGGCGCAAGTCATGCGGTGGCGCTGGGGGAAAGCGCGCCGGTCGAGCAGGGTGATCGGCGCCGCGTTTACTTGGGAGCGCTCACATTGCAGCTCGCGAATCCCAAGGCGCTGCTGTTCTTTCTTGCGCTGCTGCCGCAGTTCATCGATCCTGCGCAGGCGGTGGTGCCGCAGATGTTGATCTTGGCGGCGACCTCGATGCTGCCGGAATTCTGCATTCTGCTGGCGTATGGCTGGCTCGCGCACCGCGCATTGCGCGCGTCGGCGAAGTTCGGCGTGTCGAGCAACATGAATCGCTGGCTGGCCTGGATCGAAGGCGCGGGTCTGCTCGGCTGCGCAACGCTGGTGTTGAAATTCAATCGGGCCGCATGATAGAGACGCGCTGAACGGCGCTCAATCGACGAGTCAAAACGGGGGCGAGGAATGAGAACACGGAGAGTCAGCAGCGGATTCGCGCGCGGCGCGGGCATTGCTTGCGTCATGACCTTTGCGGCATCCACCCTGGCCCAGGCCGAAGAGGCGACGCAGCTGGTGCATCGATTCCTGCGCATCGAGATCTCACCCAACGCCGCATTCGTGGCGTCCGTCGAGGGCGACTCGCCGTCGAACGGATTCTATCCGCCGGTTCGAGATCTCGTGATCCGGCGCGTGCGCGACGGGGCTGCGACAAAAATTACCCTGCCTTGCGGCGCCGTTCCGCAGTGCTGGCCGGGTGCTCCGGCGTGGACTCCCGATGCCAAACACTTGAGTTTCACTCTGCGGACGCCGGGAAGTCACGCGCGTTCCGTATATACGGTGGCGGCCGACAGCAGCGGTCTTAACAAGCTGCTCGATTTCAGCGGAACCATCGAGGATCTGAAGTACGGTCCGGACGGCCGGCTGGCGATGCTGGCTACGGAAAATGCCAACAAGGAAGTCGGCGCGACGGAAGCGGGTGCACCCATTGCCGGAGATCTGGACGCGGCGCCTCCGGAACAGCGCATCGCCATTCTCGATAAGGGCAAATTACGCTGGGCGTCGCCGCCCCATCTGTTCGTCTATGAATTTGACTGGCGTCCGGGCGGCAAAGGGTTCGTCGGCACGGCCGCGCCCGGCGATGGTGATAATAATTGGTGGATTGCCAAGTTATACGGCTTCGCCGACGCCGGCGGCGTTGCCAAAGTGCTCTATACTCCCGCGAATGTGCGGCAGCAAATTGCCATGCCGAAGGTATCGCGCGACGGCTCAAGCATTGCCTTCATTGCCGGCATCATGAGCGACTTTGGTTCCACGGGCGGCGACGTATACACGCTGCCCATCGAGGGTGGTGCCGCGCTCAACATCACGCCGGCGATGGGCGCGTCGGCCACTGCGCTGGCCTGGAGTTGTAACGGCCGGCTGCATGCCCAATTGCTCGCCGGCGACAAAACGCAGTTGGTGGACCTTGGCCTCGGCCGAGCGCCCGCAACGCCGCTGGCCATGTGGAATGGTCAGGAATCACTCACCAATGATGACGGCTATGCGTCGGTGGCGTGTCCTTCGGGAATCACTGCCGTTGCCCATGAAACCTTCACGGTGGCTCCCGAAATTCTGGTCGGCGCCACGGGACATTGGCGGAATTTGACCTCGGTCAACGTCGGCCTGCATACACCCGCACGGGTCAAGAGCGTTTGGTGGCAGAGCGACGGATTTAGCGTGCAGGGTTGGCTATTGCTGCCGGAACATGCGAATGGAAACCTGCCCATGGTGACCAACGTGCACGGCGGCCCGGCCGCGGCGGCGATACCGTTCTTTCCCGGGCCTGGGCTCACGACCACGCTGCTCGAACATGGTTATGCCCTGTTTCGGCCGAATCCGCGCGGTAGCTACGGCCAGGGGAAGCGCTTTACTCAGGCGAATGTCCGCGATTTCGGTTACGGCGATCTGCGCGATATCCTGGCCGGCATCGACGCTGCGGCGAAGGTCGCGCCCATCGATACCGCACGCCTAGGGATCAGCGGCGGCAGCTATGGCGGCTTCATGACCATGTGGGCGGTGACTCAGACCAATCGCTTCAAAGCGGCAGTGGCGGCCGCCGGCATCAGCAACTGGATTTCGTATTACGGGGAGAACGGCATCGACGGCTGGATGCCGCCGTATTTCGGCGCGTCCGCCTACGACGATCCGGCCATCTACGCGCGCTCATCGGCAGTCAATTACATGCGCAATGTCAAGACGCCGACCTTCGTCTACGTCGGCGAGCTCGACATCGAGTGCCCGGCGCCGCAGACGCGGGAGTTCTGGCACGCGATGAAAGCCATGAGCGTGCCGACGTCCATCATGATCTACCCGGGCGAAGGGCACGGTCTGCGCGATCCGGCGCACAGCGCCGACGCCGTGAAGCGCACGTTGGATTGGTTCGATCGCTATCTAAAGTAAGCAGGACGCTGCGGACCGGTGGCGGCGCTAAGCCGTTTGACGGGCGTACCTTATTTCGATATATTTGGAAATATAAAATCTTGGGAAGTTGTCGAGTCCCTGGCTGCTCTGGCGCAAGAGTCACGTCTCACTGTATTTCGATTGCTGGTAAAGCGTGGGCCGGAGGGCTATACCCCGGGCCAGTTGGGCGAAAAGCTCGATGTTCCCGGGCCGACGCTCTCCTTTCACCTAAAGGAGTTGCAGAGTGCAAACCTCATCGAGGCGCGCCGCGAGGGCCGGTTCTTGTACTACAGCCCAAATTTTTCCCGCATGAATCAGCTACTGAGCTTTCTCACCGAGAACTGCTGTGTTTTGGCGGACAAATGTCATGGCCGGGAGTGCGGAACTGCCGCGGCGGAGATTGTCCAACCGAGGAAGAAACGAGCATGAAACGATTCCACCTGCATGTGAGCGTCAAGGACCTCGACCAGTCCATTGACTTCTACTCAAGGTTGTTTGCGGCGCAGCCTGCCATACGCAAGGCCGACTACGCCAAATGGATGCTGGTCGATCCGCGGGTCAATTTCGCGATTTTTACGTGTCGGCAACCGCTTGGCGTAAATCATCTGGGATTTCAGGTCGATACCGATGACGAATTGCGAGGTATGCACGCGCAGTTGCAGGCGGCCGATGCAGGTCTGATCCAGGAGGACGAGCAGCCTTGTTGCTATGCTCAATCGAACAAGTACTGGGTTACCGATCCCA
>JANYIY010000341.1 GCA_025358615.1 Gammaproteobacteria bacterium
TGGGATCGGGATTGTGCTGGCTGCCGTCGGTGTTGTAGGTCATGTAACCCAGATAACTCGCCTCGTTCAGCGGGATGCGCAGTGCATTGATCTTCCATGCCGCGATGGCCGACAGGTTCGGTTTCTGGCCGCCCCAGCCATCGGATCCCGGTGAACCGTCAATGGGCGCAAATTCCAAACCGCTGACATCGGCGCCACGCAATTGCAGCGTGTTGCCATTGGCATCGATCAAGTGATTGCCCTGCACACGCACGGATGTGCTCGAAGCCGCGCCGGCAAGATTGATGGTTGCCGTGGCAGTCGATGTGCCCAAGGTCGCGCCGCCGGTGGCAGCCGACAGCGTGATGGTGAAAGTTTTGCTCGCACTGAGCGCGGGCGAGGCGTTGATGCTCACGGCGAAGGTCTGCGCGGTCGATACGCCTGCGGCCCAGCTCAAGGTGCCCTGTTTCGCCGTATAGTTGGTGCCCGCCAATGCGCTCCCGTCGGAGGTCGCATAGTGCACAGTTGCCGCCCCGCTCGAACCGCCGTTGCGATTGACGGTGACGAGCAGTGAACGCGCACTCTGCTTCACGCCGTAAGCGGAGGCAGACAGCGCAATAGTGCCCGGGCTGGTGGCCACCGAGGAGCCGTTGATGGTCGCAGTCGCGCTGCTGGGAGTGCCGATCGTGGCGCCTCCCGTCGGCGCAGACAGGGCGATCATGAAGGTCCTGCTGCCGCTGAACGGCGTGGTATTGCTGACGGCGATCGTCATATTCTTCGACGCGGTGTCGCCATCCGCCCAATCGACCGTGCCGCTGCCGGCAGTGTAATCCGTGCCCGCGGCCGCTGTGCCGTCGGTGGTCGTATAGGTAACGCCGACGGCGCCGCTGGAGCCGCCGGTTCGGCCGACTTTGACCACCAACGAGCCGGCACCCTGGGCGACTGTGTAAGTCGCTGCAGTCAGCTTGAGAGTGCCCGACGTGCCGCCCGCCGCGGTGTCGCTTCCAGTGATGACGACACTGCCCGCGGATGGAGTACCCATCGCGGCGCCGCCCGACGGATTCGACAGTGTCACGTTGAAGCTCTTGGTCCCGCGCCAGCCATTCGCGGTGCTGATCGGTATCGAAAGGTTCTTGGCTGCGGTATCGCCGTCCACCCAATCGAGCGTGCCGCTGGCGGCGGCATAGTCGGTGCCCGCGACCGCCGTGTCATTCGACGTGGCGTACTCGATGGTCACCGCACCGACAGACCCTCCGCTACGGTTGACAGCCACCTGCACGGTGCCGGCCGTCTGACTCACCGGGAAAGATGTTGCCGACAGCCCCACGCTGCCCGCACCGGAATCCGTGTTGCCGGTCGCAGCCTTATTGCTTGCGCCGCAAGCAGCGACCGCAGCCGCCACCGCAATGGCGAATATCCCATGCCGTAAATGTCTGATAATCGTGTTCACTCGCAGAACCCCGCACTCTGTTTCGAGCTGCACTAAAACGCAGTTCAATAAGGCGGGCAATATGTCTCCTTAGTGAGACATTTAGGCGTAAATAACTGTGAAGTTGCGCGCAGCGCACGGCCGATAATCGTGGGATTAATGGCCGAATCTATCGCTGCAAGTGCATCGCTGACTTGCAGGTTACTGCGCTATACTTCGGCTGCGAGCGCCGGGCGGTATCATCGGGACACCCGCAAGAGAGCGCTGGCAAAGGGATGTTGGTTCCATCGTGTCCAAATTATCAAGTCTTACAGGGTTCTCATGCTGTGCAGCAACCGCCGCGTTGCTCGCCTGGCCTGGTGCCGCGCGCGCGGAACTGAAGGCGGTGCCGCAGGCATATATCGACTACGAGTACAGCACCAACATATTTGGCGTGCCGGCTGGAGATCCGGTGCTGGTCCAACAGGGGGATTTGCAGCGCGCCGATACCATCGGCACGTACCAGATCGCCCTTGGCGTGAATGGTAATTGGGGTCGACAGAAACTCACCGCGCTTTTCGACGGGCGCGACATCCACTACAGCCATTACTCGCGCTTGAACCACAAGGAATACTTGGGACACGTGGATTTCACTTGGGCGCTGGGGGATCTGTTCGAGGGTAATTTCGACGTGCGCCGGGACAAGCGCCAGGCGCTGTTCATGAATCGTGAGTCGACGGCATTGGAAGTCGATACCACTCAGGATGAGACCGCCAACGTCAACTTCAAGGTGACGAACAATTTTCGCCTCGAGGCCGGCGTTGTCATGCACAAGTCTAAGACGCCGTTGCAAGGATTCGAGGATTCGGAAGTCGATGAGAATACCGAACGCGTGGCACTGCGCCGCCTGGGCACAGGGAATTTATCCTATGGCCTCGAAGTGAGCCGGCTGAACGGCGAGTTCAAGGAAAGTGTCAACCCGTCGAAATACAATCAGAACAACGCCCTGTTCGTTTTCGGCTACGGAACCCAGGGTGCCGTTTCCATATTGAATGGTTCGATCGGGTATTCCAAACGCACGTACGACGGCAGCGATCTCACCACCAGCGGCGTGACCGGAACCATCGGCTTGACGCGGCAGGTGTCTGCGAAGACATCGATCAAGATGGAAGTGAAGCGGCAGATCAATATTTTTGTGGTCGGCGGCGGCACCGAGACCGATAGCAGCGCGAGTGTCGGCGCTGCCTGGGCGGCCACCGGGCTTATCACCGTCAACGGCGAGGTGTCATATACACATGCGTCTTTCGGTCAGCAATCGTCCACCGACACTTTCGATAACGGCCGCGTGGACAGCTACGGTAATGTGAATCTGGCGCTCAACTATCAGGTGCTGCGCTGGCTCGCCATCCGACCCTACGGCCGCTACAACTCCCGCAGCTCAAACCGGATTAACTTCAGTTTCAACGGAACCATTGTCGGCATCGAGCTGAGCGGCAAGTTTGAGTAGCGTCAACCGCCCGCGGTGAACGATTGCGCGGCGCGCGCGAGACCCGTCTCCAAAGTCATGCTCTGCATGCCGAGTAGACGCCTGGCTTTGCTCGAGTCCAACCGAATCTCGTGTTCGCAGGTGCGCCGCAGCGACGGCGATAGCACCGCCGGTGTACGGCCCGGCAGGCGCAGGCCGCGCGCGACTATCTCGGCGATGCGCAGCGGCGGAGCCAGGACCTTGGTCTCCAGCTGCAGCCGCCGCTGCTCGATTCGCCGCAGCGGCACCGCCCCCAGCGCTTTGGCGAACAATGCGAAATACTCGTTCCAGGTGGGCGGCTGAGGCATCGCCAAATTGAACGCCTGGCCTGCAATTTCCGGCCGGCGCAGCGCGCTCAGAATGCTGCCGAGCAGATCGTCCAGATAAATCAGATTGCAGTAGCCATCGCCCGCGGCGCCCAGGTCGCCGAGCCGCCGCGCAATCAGCAACCGCGCGATTCGCACACTCCAGTCAGGGCACTCGGGACCGTACTCGCAGCCGGGGCGCAGCACCACGCAATTCGGATAAGCGGCGGCGCGCCGTTCGGCCGCAAGCTGCGCTGTGGAGTAATCCCCCAAGTCGGCGCGCAATGCGGAGTTTTCGTCAACGTCGCCGACGGCCGAACCGTATACCGTCATCGAACTCAAGTGCACGATACGCGGCCGCGCCGCGAGCGGCCCCGCCAGTTCGTACAAGCTCTGTGCGGCGCTGCTGATCTGTGCCGGGCTGCCCTGAACGGCATTGACGATTGCATCGCATGCGCCGAGCGCGTCGCTCAAGGCTGTTGCATTGCGCTCGTCGAACGCGGGCTCGTCGCCCAAGCAGGACGCCCAGTCCGTGGCTCGCAGCGTGGCACAAAGCCTGCGGCCGACGAATTGCTGGGCGCCGAGTACCAGGACGCGAAGCGCGCTCACGTTGGCACCGTTCCAAAACCGGCACCGCGCGCCGACGCTTGTTTCAGGCGGGCCGCCAGCCGCAGTGCCAGCGCGACGATGGTGAGCGTCGGATTGGCCTGGCTGGAAGTGGGAAAGGTGGCGGAACCCGCCACGTATAGATTGTCGATTCCGTGCACGCGGCAGTCGGCGTCGGTCACGCTGCTGCGTGGATCGGTTCCCATGCGCGCGGTGCCGATGTGATGTCCTCCATAGGCGCCGTAGCGCGTCATTTCAAATTCGACCGTCGCCGGGTCGTAGTGCAACGTGCCGGCGCCGCCCTGTTTAAATTCTTCCCGGAGCAGGGCCAATGATCGGGTCACGGTATCGACATCGCCGCGGGTGTACCGCCAATCGACGTTGATGCGGGGCACTCCCATCGGGTCGCGGTGCTGCGTCAGAGTTACACGGCTGTTCGGATTGGGCTGCTGCTCGGCGTGATAATCGATGCTGTAAAGATTGGCCTTGGATTTGATGATGATCGAGGGAAACTTGCGCTCCGCGAGTCGTCGATCTTTGAGCATGTGCCATGCGAAAGCCATGGCATCGAATGGGCCCGTCACTACATTGCCGATATGCTTCGCCCAAGCGCGCAACGAAGAGCGCTCATCGCCATGCAGACGTTTCGCATATTCATAAGGGATCAGGGGTCTCGACAGGAATAGCAGCGAGAGCACCGCGTTGCGATGTGCCGGATCCGTGATTCGCGGGTGATGCAGCCGGGCGATGAAGTTGCCGATGCCTTGTGCGCGCTGCACTTCCGGCCGCAGCGCCAGGCGCCTGCGACAATACACTCCCTCATCGGAAATATCATAGCCGTGCCAGACTGCGTGCAGCGGCCGCTCGATTCTGATCGCGCCGATAGTGCCCGCGATGTGGCACATGTAGTACCGGCCGACGACATCGTGCGCATTGCCGAGACCGCTGCGCTGAACGTCGGAACTCGCGAGCAGCAGGCGCGCAACTTCAAGTCCGCCCGTGGCAAGGATGAATTGGCCTGCTTGCACCGAAAAGCGGCGGCCGCCCAAGGATTGCACCGAGGCGGCAACGACTCGTTGACCTGATTCATTCAAATGCAAGGCCGTGACCGTGGCATCGAGAAGGACTCGGACGTTGCGTGCCGAGCGCAGTTTCTTACCATAACGGGCGCCGAAATCCGTGGGGCAACTGAACCGCTCCAGAGTATTCGTGGTGAAATTACGACACTCGAAATGGTCGATCATGGGCCGCAGAGGATGATCGAACGCGCTCTCCACCGTATAGGCGAACTGTCCGGCCTCGCAGAGCTGGTTTGCCTGCGGATAGAAAGGCAGCAATTCCTGCAGTGTAAACGGCCAGCCGCTGTCGGCGACATAGTCGCGCGCCGCGAAGTCGATGGCATCGAACGGCATGCAGCGGCCGCCCCAAATGGTGGTGGTACCGCCGAATCGGCGCTGGCGGTAGCGGTGCGGGGGACTGTGCAGGTGTTCATCGGTGACCTCGCCGGCGTACAGCGCCTGGGCCTGGTCGGAGGGCCCAATCTGGCCCGATTCGAGCAGAATTACCTCGAGGCCCGCGTCAATCAGCTGTAATGCGATTACAATCCCTGCCGCGCCGGCGCCCACGATACAAATATCGGCCGTCAGAATGCTGTTTTCGGGTAGTTCATTTGCGATGTGCATCATGGCCGGCAGATATCCGTCGATTTACTATCCACATTGAGCTAGAACAGGCGCCTAACAAGCGATCCGCCATTATGCCATTGCCTTTCAGACTCGATGACTACAGCGTCGAAGAATTCGTCCGATTGGCGGCTGATTTTGGTGAGGACAGCTACGGCTTCGTGGTCACGCCCAACGTCGATCATTTGATCCGCTTCCACGATGACCCGTCGTTCCGTGCGCTGTACGGCGAGGCGGCCTACATCCTGCTCGACAGCCGCTTCCTGTCGCGCTTGTTCTCCATCACCAAGGGGCTGCACGCCAAGGTGTGTCCGGGCAGTGACTTGACCGCGCAGCTGTTCGCCCGGGTAATTCGTGCCAAGGATGCGGTGTTGATGATCGGCGGCGACGCCCGCCAAGCGCAGGCACTCACCGATCGCTTTGGCCTCGAGGGGCTGCGTCACTTCAACCCCCCCATGGGCTTCATCCGCGACCCGGCAGCGGTGGAAGAGTGCCTCGAGTTCATCGAATCGCACACTCCATTCCGCTTCTGTCTATTGGCAGTCGGCGCTCCGCAGCAGGAAATGTTGGCGCAGCAATTGAAGGCACGGGGCAAGGCACGCGGCTTGGCGCTATGCATCGGCGCATCGATCAATTTTCTCACCGCAGTCGAGACGCGCGCGCCGCTGTGGATGCAGCGTCTCGGCATCGAGTGGCTGTTTCGCCTGGCGCAAGACCCACGCCGTCTGGCGACCCGCTATCTGGTACGCGGGCCGCGCATATTCAACCTACTGCGACGTACGCAAATAATTCTGCGGCCGGCGGCGGCACCTTACGATGCCAAAGCGACCACCGGCGGCATACATACTCAGGCGTCGAGCTGATGTTGCTTGTCGCACACCTGGTGTTGTTGGCCCTGGCCTTACCTGCCGGCCTGGCGTGCCTGTACCTGCTCGTTGCCACGCTATTGTCGGCGGCCTTGCCGGTGCCAGTGCGCTCGTCGCGCCGCTTGCAATTCGACGTGATCGTGCCCGCCCACAATGAAGCCGCGATCATCGAGCGCACCGTGGCGAGCCTGAAGAAGATCGACTGGCCCGCCGACCGGTTTCGCATCTGGGTCGTGGCCGACAATTGCAGCGACGCGACGGCGTCCCTGGCGCGCGGCGCCGGGGCACAAGTGCGTGAGCGGCACGACACCAGCCTGCGCGGCAAAGGCTATGCACTGCAATACGCGTTTCGCGCGAGTCTCGATGAAGCCTGGGCGAGCGCCGTGGTGGTGGTCGACGCCGATGCCGAAGTGTCGACGAATCTGCTCGAGGCATTCGCCGCGCGCATCGAGACCGGCGCAAACGCGGTTCAGGCGCACTATGGCGTTCTCAATCCCATGGCCTCGTGGCGCACCCGGCTCATCACCATCGCCAAGGCGTCGTTTCATATCGTGCGGTCCCGCGCGCGCGAGCGCCTCAAAATGTCCTGCGGCATTCGCGGCAATGGTTGGTGCGTCACGCACGAGCTGTTGAGAAAGGTGCCGTATGCGGCGTTCTCGCTGACGGAGGATCTGGAATACGGTATCGACATCGGAATGCTTGGGATTCGGGTGGCGTACGCGGATGAAGCGCACTCGGACGCCGACATGGCCTCGGGCGAACAAGTGGCGCGCCAGCAGCGTCAGCGCTGGGAAGGCGGGCGCTTTCAATTAATTCGTGAAAAAACGCTGCCGCTGCTCGCGGCCGCTTTGCGGCGACGCAGTGCCATCTGCTTGGATCTGGCGCTGGATTTAATGGTGCTACCGTTGTCCTATGTGGCGCTCAATGTCATCGCACTGATGGCGGCGGCCGGCGTGTTGTCGATGTGGCTGCCGGAATTTCATGGTTGGTTGAAGCTAAGTGCCGTCTTGGCCCTATGCCTGGTGGTATATGTGCTGCGCGGCTGGCAACTCAGCGGCGTGGGCGCGCAGGGATTGCTGGATCTTGCCAGGGCGCCGGGATTTTTGATTTGGAAAGTCGTGCTCATGTTGAAGCCGCATAAGTCCCGCGAATGGGTGCGCACCGATCGGGAAGGCGATTAGCCGCCGTAGCGCGATACCGGGAAACCCGCAACGGCATTCGATGTTCATTGTAAAGAAGTGTCGGGCGCGAAGCCATGCAGCCGTGCATGCGCCCCACTTCGCGTACTCTGTGCGGCAGAGCCCTTGTCCGAGGCCCGGCAACCTGCCAACATTGAAATCAATCAATGGCAGGTGAATGACACAGTGATAGAGAGATCGCGTGGCGCGCGCTCGTGACCAAGAGTTCCATTCTGGCGGTCGCGGTATTCGATAACTATTGGGCGACCACGCTGGCATTCGCTCGCTCGCTCGGCAGGCAGCGTGTGCCGCTGCATTTCTATGGCAACGGAGCGGGGCGTTGGTCGCGCTACTGCACGCGGCGTTTTTCCTGCCCGCCGGTCGAAGATACCGCCCGATTTCTGCCCTGGCTGAGCGCGAAGGTTCGCAGCGGCCAGATCACGCGCATCGCGCCGACGACCGACCTGATCGCATATTATATGTCGAGACTGCGCGACGAGTTCCCGGCGCAAGTCAGGCGTACCATCGCGCCGCTTGCGGAAATCGAAGCCTGTCTGATCAAGACGCGCTTCGCCATCAGGTCCGCGATCGATGGTGAGCCGCCACTCGCGACGGCGTCGCCCGACGACTTGGACGGCGTGATGGTGACCGCCTCCGAATGGGGATATCCGATCATCCTCAAACCAAAGTCGCACTTGGTGGTGGGCTCCGCCGAGCGCGGGCGGCTGGTGAGAGATGTCGCCGACCTGAAGCGTTACTACCATCAATACCCAGTGCAACCGGGCCAAGAGGGCCTGGCTGAGTTGTATCCCGAACTGTGCTGGCCTCTCGTCCAGCAGTATTTGCCTGCGGCCCGTCAGCGCGTTTACAGCGTCAGTGGCGTCAAGGATGCCGCGGCCGGTGTATTGGCCGCCAGCGTGTCCTACAAGCGGGAACAATGGCCGCCCGATGTCGGCGTCAGCACCATACAGGTTGCCTGCGAGGACCAGCGCATTCTCGACGCGGGTCTGCAGGTGGTCGAGCGGCTGTTGTCATGCGGTATTTTCGAGCTCGAAATCGTGAGCGATGGCGACCGCTTGTATGCCATCGACCTGAACCCGCGGGCCTTCGGTTTCATCGCACTCGATATGGCGCGTGGCGCCGATCTGCCCTGGCTGTGGTTCCGTTCGACCATCGGCGAGACGCAGCCCTGGGTCAAGCAGGCGCCACGCGAGGCGCTGGTGGCGCGCAATGGACTGATACATTTTATGAAGCGCATCACCGGCAAAGCGACGCGTGATGAGCCGGACTGCGTGGACCGCCACAATCGGGCACTGCCGCGCGTCGCGATCTCAATGCTCGGCACCTGGAGCGACCCTGTGCCCATGTTGATCAGCAATTTGTACCTGCTGCGCCACCCGCGCAGTCTCATGCGCTCACGGGCGGCAGGCGTTCCTGCGCTGCGCCCGGCACCGGAGGGGCGTTAGGGCCGGCGCCTCAATAGACTCGGGCCGCGTCGCGGCCGGCCCGGAACGTGCCGTGGCGGCGTCAGCGGGGGTACGGACGCGGCAGGCGATGCTGCGCTCGCCTTGGCGAGGAGCTCGGCGATTCGATTCAGATGATTTTGCAGCAGGCCGCGCCCCAGCGCAGCGGTCGCCAGAGCCATGATCACGAAGTCCACGCTCAGGGAAACGAACCAGTGGGACTCGGACATATCGGCCATGAAACCGCGAAACAACAGCGTTAGATACAAGCCGCCCTGGTAGCGGTCGAAGCGCATCATCGTCAACGATTGGCGCACATAAACGGCGAAATACGCCAGCAGGCACGCGGCGCCGACCCACCCCAGATCGTTGATGATGTCGAGATAGCCGTTGTGGCCCTCGGTGGGATAAAAATACAGGCGTGTCACCATCTCGAAAGAGGGCGAGGTGGGAGTCGCGCCGGCCCAGTAGGCGCCATAGCCGCTGCCCAGCAAAGGCCGCTGATGAATATGCTCATTCAATATTTCCCAGATGGCCGTGCGGCCGGTAAAGGTCAAATCCTTGCCGGTCAGCATGGTGATGGGCTTGAGGAAGAAGTCCAGGCCCGGAACCAGACGCAGCACCGCCAGCGCATAGATCAGCGTCAACGTCGCGAAGATTCCCACGAAGTAGGGCATGTAGCGCCGCAGAGTGCCCGGCGAGCGCAGCAGGATGAGCATGAACATCACGGCGAAGGCCGTGCTCATCACCGACGTGGAGCTGCGCGTCATGACCAATACGAGCACACTCATCGCAACGCCCACGATCGCAGACATTGGCCGAGCTTCCTTGGCCAGCCACGCGTGCAGCCACAGTACGACGCCGATGCTCGCAAAGGACCCTAAGATGTTCTTGCCCATGGTGACGCCATGCCACGCGTCCATGAGCTCCGCCTGCGCAGCGTGGTGCATGGAATCGTCCGGATCGAGCATCACGAAGATGATGGACGACACCAACACCGCGGTCACCATCGGCCGCATGACGTTTTGAAAACGCTTGGCATGCCAGCCGACCAGGGTGAATCCCACTACCACCATCACGACGGTGCTGGCGCGCAGCACGCGGCGGATGGTGAGGCCGGGGTCGATCGACCACGCGATGCTTAGGGCGGCAAGCGCGAAGAAACACAGGAAAAATGGATTTATCCAACGCGCGAAGACCTTGACGCGCCGGGAGCGTTGCAGCAGCGCGAGTGCGCTGCCGCCGAGCAGGAACAACCAGGTAAAGCGGCCCAACGCGTCGCTCGAGGTCGGCATGCCGTTGATGCCTTGGTAGTCAAGACCCTGGGGCACGACCATGATGATGATCGAAACCCAGAGCAGCACGGCTGCAAAGGTGGTGCCGGCTTTATCGGGCTGCCAAATGCGCAGAGAGCCACCGGCCTTAAGCTGGCGGCCGGATGCCGGAGAGTCGAGCATGCGGCGGATCATACCCACATCCCAAAGGCCCTGGAAGCACACTGCGTCTCGCTCAAGTCCGGCTAGAATACCGGACCCCCGGCTGCGGCGCTTTTGAGGCAGGTACGCTTGAAGAACATTGTGTTGTTGAGTGGTTTTCGGATCTTTCCGACCAGCACCGGGGGGCATATTCGCTCCGCCAGCATCGCCCGGGCGCTGGCGCGCATGGGATACCGAGTGCTGATCTACAGTCTTGCAGGTCGGCAAGAAGACTATTCGCTCGCCGGCGTCTTTGGCCGAAGCTTTCGTATCGATGCCATCGAGACAAATCTGACGGAAGAAGCCAATCTGGGCTTGGGATTCGGTCTGTTGCAGGCCGGCGGCCGGCGGCTGGATTTTCCGCGCGTCTGGCAACACGCGCTGCTGAGCCGCGGCTGGGTGCCGGGGCGGTTGAAGGCGGCACTCACCGAGGCGGATATCATCCTCGCCGACATGCCCTGGTGTCCGCCGGTACCCGGACCGTGGGCCGACAAGCCGTGGTTCATGGTCAGCCACAACCTCGAGTTTCGCTTGTTGGAACAAGGCACGCCGCGCCACCGGCGCTATGCGCCATGGATGCGCGACGTCGAGACGGCCGCGGCGCATCGCTATCGGGACATCTTTGCCTGCGCCGAGGAAGATCGCGATTTCTTTCGCGCCCACGCTACGGTCGGCTCCCGCAAGATTCCGCTGATTCGCGGCGGGGTGGATCCGCAGGCCTACGCGGTTCCCCCCGGCACGCGCGAACGGACCCGCGCAGCTCTCGGCATGCGCGATTCGGACACGTTGTTGGTATTCGCCGGCAGCGGATTCGGCCCTAACCTCGACGCCCTGGAGACGCTGCGCGGCTTCAGCCGCGAGCACGCGGAATTTCTGGCCCGCGAGCATGTTTACTTTCTATTGCTGGGCTCCATGACACCGGCCGCGTTCCGTGACGGCGCGTTGATCGCCACGGGCCGGGTACCTGAAGTCGCCTCGTACTTTGCAGCCGCGGATGCGGGGCTCAATCCCGTGATGCGTGGCTCGGGAGCGAACGTCAAATTATTCGAATATCTGGCCGCGAGGCTGCCGGTGATCTCGACGGCATTCGGCGTGCGCGGCACCGCCCTGCAGCCGGATGTCGATTTCTTGAGCTACTCGCCCGACACATTGCTGAATACCATCGAGCAGTTCTTGCGTGCTCGCACGCGCGCGGACTGGCGCCGCCATGCCGAAGAAGTTTGGCAGCGCCACCAGGGGACCTGCGACATTCAAGACCTGGTGCGCGATGCCATCGCGCAGCTGCCGGAGTTTAGTCGAGGGCCGCCGCCGGCGGCTACTTGAGGCGGCGGCGCAGATAGGTCTGCGCCGGCATCTCGAAGAACTTGAAACAGTAGAACGACAGCAATAAAGTTCCGGCGAGAAAGATCAGAAAGAACCCTCTGCTATAGATCGGAATCTGCCAATGCATGTAAGTCGCGAGTGTGGCCGCGGTCAACTGAATGGGAACATGCAGCAGATAACTCGAGTAGGTCATGTTGCCGGCCGCCACCAGCAGCCCGGAGGTGATTTTCGTTGCGGGGATATGGTTGACGCAGAGGAAAATCAACGCGGGCGAGAGCACCAGCAGAAAATAGATGGGCTTTATGGCAACCAAGAACTGCAGGCCGATCACGGCCGCGATTGCGGCCAGAGCGGCAATGTTCACCGCAGCCCTTAGGCGCGGCGCATCCTTGACCCGGGAATAGAGGATCGCCGTCAGGCAGCCAAGATAGAAGTACATCATGCAGCTGAACAGCGGATGTGCCGATATTTTCAGGAAAAGTATCAGCGCCGATGCGGCGGCTATCCCGCCCACCACCGCCGCCGAGGCGGACAGGTAGCGCAGGCCGAGAAAGAATACGCAATACACCAGCACTTCGATCGAGATGCTCCAGATCGGGCCGTTGAAGGACTCGGGGTTTTGCCCGGCCCAATTGCTGGCCATGAAGAGCTGCAGCACGAAATGCACGGCATCGTTCGTGGGATAGACGAAGTAGGCCGCGTTTCTTGCGAAGTACGCGCCCTGCATCGCGGCGACGATCAATAGCGTCGCCAAATGCAGCGGATACAGGCGCGAGAATCGCAGAATGAAAAACTTGTAGCCGCCGAGGCGGCGCTGCGCCACCACGTTGCCGTATTTCCAGAAAAAGATGAAGCCGCTGATGCACCAGAAAACCTGCACCCCATAAAAGCCGTAGGTATAGAACAGCCGCAGCGCCGGATAGAAGGGCTGGTTTGCCGGTACGAAATGCGGCTGAGAGCCGCCGACGAAGGCAAAGTGCTGGAAGTGAAACACGAGGACTGCGACTGCGCTGGCGAAGCGCAAGAGCTCGATGCCTATCAGCTTGCCGTCGTCGGCGGCGGGCAGCGGGGCGACAGCGGCAGTAGCGGCGTTGGCGGCGGGTGTCGAGCGGTCGGGCGGCATGATCAGCTAGGCCTGGGTTGCGCGCTCGGTGCGGCGGCATCACGGTGAATTTCGATGAATCCCATCACGACTAGGCCAATGACGCTCAAGATCTCGCCCGCCATGACTCCCACCAGCGCGCCGGCAACTCCGATCCTCGTCAGGCACACGTAGCTTACCGCGAGCGCTAGCACCGCGCTGCAAAAGGTGAGGGTCGTCAGCGGGCGGTAGCGGGTGCGCGCCAACAGCAGGTACAGCAGCTGGTCGCGGAAAATCATGAGGACGAATACCACCGACCAGAGCTTGAGCAGCAGGTCGCGCTGTTCGAATTGTTTGTGCAGTATGTTTGTGAACAGCCAATCCCGGCATATCCACACGGCGCCGAGATAACACAGCGACAGTATCGCCAATGCCGACGCCAGCAGCGCCAGACGCTTGAACACCGTGCGCGTGCCGTGCTTCAACAGCCAGCCCGCCGCGGTCGGCATCATCAGTGAGCTGATGCCGGTCGACAGCATATTCACGGGCATCATGAAGATGCGCGTCGCGGCCGCCGCGGCCACCGCGTTTACGTCCAGCGTGCCAACGATGAGATAGTTGTACCCCTGACTGAAGGTCCAGTGGATGGCGGTTCCCGCCACTGTCCAGCCGCCCACCGGAATCATCTGCAGCAAGATTCCGGGAGCGCCCTGGATGTTCCAGCGTTCATGGCGCCACAGCCGTTTGGCAAGCAGTATTCCGGCCATGGCCGCCGCGACCGACATGACCAGCACCGTCATGACGGCCGGGACGGGCGTCAGAGTCGCCACCAGCGCGCCGCAAACCAGTATCACCACGTACATAAAATCGACCGGCAGGACCGCGCGCGGCTGACGGTAGGCGAGCAGCACCATGCGAAAGAATTCCCGGTACAGGGCGGCGAACGCGGCGGCGATCGCGGCCAATACCAGCAGGGTGGTGTACAGAGTCAACACGCCGGTTAAGCACAGCAGCAGTGTCACCGCCACGGCTGCGCCTCCCACCATCGGCACCAATTGCCGCTGTTCGCGCAACAGTCCTCCTATGAGGTCGCCGCGTCCCAGACTGTCGAATAGGGTCATCCGGTGCACCATGGGCACCGAGATGAAATTGTTCTGCAGGGAGGTGATCAACAACAACGCGTTCATCACCAATACGTAGTAGCCGTATTGGGCATTGGTTGCGTTGCGAATCAGGATGAGCCCGACCCCGAGGCTGCCCGCAGACAACAGCGCCTGGATGATCACGGCGCTGCTCAGCATGCGCACGAAGAGACCCTGGCCGTTGCGCTTGATCCTAAAAGTGATTGATGACCCCGCCCAATACCTGGGCCCGTGTGGCCTTCAGGCGGCGCATCATCTCGCCGGTGTTCTTATAGGAAGTCATCTTTGCACGGCTCAAAATGAGCACGCGTCCGACCATGGTGGCCACCGCGAGCGCGTCGGCGTAGAGCGAAACGGGAGGTGTATCGATGATCACGAATTCGTAGGCGCTGCGCCATTCCGTCATGAGCTTCTCGTAGCGCCCGTCGGACAGCAATTCCAGAGGATTGGAGGGGATGATTCCCGCGCACAGCAAATACATGTGCTGCAGACCCCTGACCGGATGCAGGTAGGGTTTCGTGTTCTGCGATATCGCCTGCGCCAATCCGAACTCGTTGCTCGAGCCGAACAGGGCGTGCTGATTGGGCGTGCGCATGTCGGCATCGACCAGCAGCGTGCGCCGGCCGAGCTGCGCGAAGGAGATGGCCAATTCGGCACACAGCTGCGAGCGGCCCTCGCCCGAGCCCGGACTCAGGATCGCCATGAGATTGGCGCTGTTGGAGGTTTCATTCAACAGCAGCAGTTCCGTGCGCAGGGCGCGCATCTTCTCATTGCGTGGGTTGCCTTTGTCGAATGCCACTTGCAGCTGCGGACCCGGACTGACTTCCGATCCCTGACGCAACACCAAATCGCGCTTCTGCGACATGCGGTTGATCGCCGATTCGATCAATCCGCCCTGCGGCATGGGTTTATCATTGCGCGCATGCAGCACGTGACCGAGCAATTCACTGGACACGTCGTTCTTGGCGATGAATCCCAAGTGCAGCGCTGCGTCCGCAAAAGACATCCCGTCGCGCTCCATGACCTCGAAAGTCTTCTCCACCGCCTCGGAGCTGAGCTGGTATTGCTGCAGCATTTTCTTGCGCATATCGGGGTCGCGCGCGCCGATGTTGGAGTCGCTCGCGCCCAGGTCCTTGCTGGAAGGCTTGGAGGGTGACTTCATGCGGGACTCGCAATCAGGCCGATGGCGTCGAATTCCGCCAGCACCGGCACACCGAATGAGCGATCCAGATCCTCGGCGACGCGTATCCGTCGATTGAGGAACAGCTCGTAGCACGCCGGAATGGCCAGCCCGGCGCCCAGGCTCATCATCAGCACCATCAAGAGGAGCTTTGGCTTGTTCGGTTTGCTGGATTCCAGCGGTATCACGGCCCGGCTCACCAGATTGACGTAATTGTATTTTCCCGAGGAGGCAAACATGATCTGGTCGTAGCCGTCGAGCGCGCGCTTGTAGACGGCTTGGGCCGAGTCGAGCTCCAGCATCGCCTTGCTGCCTTCATCCTGCAGCGCTCGAATCGCCAGCACCTTGGCGCGCTGCGCCACGATCGCCGCCTGCATCTTCTGCTCGAATTCCCTGGCCGCAACCACGTCCTGCGAGGTGCTGCTCGAATAGGTGCGCAGTTCGCCCGCGATCGCCTTCTTGTTCGCCTCGATGTTTGCCTCCAACTCGAGCACCTTGGGGTGCTGCGGGCCCAGAGTCGACGTGAGCTGGGCCAGTTTGACTTCCTGGGCGGATAACTGCGCCTTCAGGCCGTTGATCATCGGCGAGGACATGACGCCGCTGCTCACCGACTGATCGCCCATTCCCTTGACCTCGGCGGTGCGCCGCTGATTTTGCGCGTCGTCCAAGCGGTGTTCCATATTGTTCAGCACTTCGGATTCGACGCTGCGCTGGTTCGACAAGTCGATCACGCCGGTGCGTTGCCGGAACGCGGCCACTTGATCCTCCGCGGCCTGGACCTTTACTTTGAGTTCGGCCAGCTGTTCCGCGTAGCGCTTGGCGCGGTCAACGGCAGGATCTTCCAACCGCTGCTTCTGCTGCGTCATGTATACATCGGCCACCGTGTTCGCGAGCGCCGCGGCCCGAAACGGTTCACGGGCCGTAGCCACGATGTTGATCAGCAGACTGCCTTGACTGCCCTGAGTGATTTCCAAATCCTTCTGCAGCTTCTGCCTCACCCAATCGCGCATGCTGGTTTGATCGCCCGGGACGCCGCGATAGCCGGCGACATAGGCGGGAATGGACGTCAATTTGAGCTGATCGATCACCGGCAGCAGCACTTCCGGGCTTTCCATCAATTGCATTTCGGTCGGCATATAGCCGCCGGTGATGCCGGTCAGGTCCTTGCCCGCCAGCGGATCGCGAATATCGGTGTTCACGATCAGCGTCGCAACGGCCTGGTAGCTCTTGGGCAGCAGCTTGATTGCGACCACACCGAGCGCCAAGATCGACACGGCGATGACCACGCTGTATCCCCGGTATGCCCAAAGCACCGCGATGACTTGCTTCGGAGACAGACCCCCCCGTGCTTCGTCATCCGGGTCGAAATCGTGCCCGACATCGATGGCGTTGCCGGCCGACAGTACGGGCAAATTCATTGGGCGTCTCAAAAAATACTCTCCTTGATGCGAATCACGTCGTTGGGCTGGATCAAATCATTGAGCTTGCCCTTGGACAGCACATCCTCGCCGTTCGGTCCCTTGCGCTTGACCTCCACTCGATTGCGGCTGCCTCGGGCAGTCACACCCCCGGCCCGCACGATGGCCTGCACGATGGTCATGCCTGGCTCCAGCCGAAATCTGTCCGGATGAGAGACCTCGCCATAGATATAAAATTCCTCCGCCTTCGGTACGAATATCGAGTCGCCGCCCTGCAGCGACTGATTCGCGATCGACCTGTTGGCCGTGACCCGCAGATCGATCGGCAGACGTGAGGTATTGCCTGCCTTGTCGGTGCGCAACAGATAGATCGTCGAGGACGCCGTATCCTTGGCGCCGCCCGCCTGAGCCAAGAGATCGAAGACCGTGGTCTTAGAATCGATCGGGTAACGGCCCGGCAAGCCGATTTCACCCAGTACCGAGACCCGCTGGCTGCGAGACTGCACGACCGTGACAGTGACATGGGGGTCGTTGAAGAACTTACCGCCGCGCAGGGCCTTCTCTATGGCCTGCGCGGCACCGGCCGGGGACAGCCCCGCGATGCGCACCGGGCCGGCCAGTGCAACGGGAACCGTGCCATCGTCGGAGACATACACCGTGGCGGTCATGTCCGGCTGGTCGTACACCAGCATCATGATGGTATCGCCCGGGCCGATCTGCATCAGCGGGGCCTCAACGGCAGCGGGCACGTCTTGCGCAAGCGCAGGCGAGGCCAATCCAAAGGACGCAAGGTAAGCCGCGAAAGCCAGCGCCAACAGACCGCGCCCGGCGCGACAAAAAAGCGACATGAGAATCGATGCCTCCAAAAACCTCGGATACCCCTTCCTAAGCCGCATATTACTATCACAGTTTTCCGGTGCCCATTGGTGCACATATTGAGACTGTGATCGGCGTTCACAGTGGCGGGGCAAACTGCGGTAAATTAACCCTATGTTGTTCAATTCATACATATTTCTATTCGGCTTCCTGCCTGCCGCATTGCTGATCTTCTACGGGCTGCGCCGTGGCGGGTTGCTGAACGCATCGGTGGCGTCGCTGATGCTGGCGTCGGTGGCCTTCTACACCTACTGGCGGCCGAGCGACACCTTCATTCTGATCGGCACCATCATTGTGAATTACTTGGTCGCGAAATACATGGCATCGTCGTCCAAAAACCGTTCAAAGTTGCTGCTACTGCTGGGCATTAGCGTAAATCTGGGCCTGCTGGTCTACTTCAAGTATTTCGATTTTCTGGCAACCAATGCCGCTGCGGTGGTCGGCTTCGAGTATGCGGCGCGCCATATTGTAATGCCCATCGGGATCTCGTTCTTTACCTTTACGCAGCTGGCATACCTCGTGGACTGTTATCGAAGCCGGACATTCGAAGCCAACTTCATCACTTATGCGCTGTTCGTTACGGTGTTTCCGCACCTGATAGCCGGTCCCATCATTCACCACGCACAGATGCGGCCGCAGTTTGCACGGCTGCGAAAATATCCCGTCGATTCCAACCTGATCACCATGGGCGTGGCGATCTTCGTGGTCGGACTCGCCAAGAAAGTGCTGCTCGCGGACAACCTGGTGACTGGGGCAAATCTCGTGTTCAATGCTGCGGATCATGGCGCGCATCTCAGCACGGCCTCAGCATGGCTCGGCACCGTTGCATACACACTGCAAATATATTTCGACTTTTCCGGTTATTCGGACATGGCCATCGGGCTTGGGCTGCTGTTCGGGCTGTGTCTGCCGGTCAATTTCAACTCGCCCTACAAATCCACTTCGATCATCGATTTCTGGCGGCGTTGGCACATTTCCCTGTCCACGTGGCTGCGCGACTATCTTTACATACCGCTCGGGGGCAATCGCGGCGGCGAAGTTTCGCGCCTGCGCAACGTGTTCATCACCTTCCTGCTCGGTGGCCTGTGGCATGGAGCCGGCTGGACCTTCGTCATTTGGGGCGCGCTGCACGGTAGCTACGTCGTCGTCAACCACCTGCTGCTCAAGCGCGCGACGACCGCCAGCCCCGGTCGACTGGTCGTCGTGGGGAAACGCATTACGGTCATGCTGCTGGTGATGATTGCCTGGGTTTTCTTTCGTGCCACGACGGTGCCCGGCGCCGTGGGCATCTTGCGGTCGATGTGCTTCGTGCAGCCTGGAGCCGTTATCGAGGGACTGGACGTCAGCGCGTATTTTTGGATGCCGCTGGGTGGGGCCATCGCGCTGTTTGCCCCTTCGACTCAGCAGCTGGCACGTTACACGTCGAAGCCGGTGGAGTCGCTCAAGTTGCCGGGCGGCTCGCTGCTGGCATCGCTGCGCGCGGGCAATCCGGCGTTGCCGGCGTCGCCTGCGGTGGCGGTCATCGGCGGTGTGCTGTTCGCGGCCGCCCTGGCCTGTATTTGGCGTCCCGCCATCTTCATCTACTTCAATTTCTAACACATAAGATCCGACCATGCGCTTGACGCTGCGGCGATTCCTGTTGGTTTTCTTGCTCGCTGCGCTGCTGGCAACGTGCGCCATGGTGCTGCTGCCGCATGACAAATATCTGCGCTATCAGTCGCTCAACGATCATTCCGCGCCCAACAGCTATTGGATTTACGAGCGCATACACGACGATCCGACACCGATCGATGTGGCGTTCATCGGCACCTCACGCACCGGCCGATCCATGAATACCAAGCGTCTGCAGGAGGATTTGGCCGCGCACGGTGTAGACATTCATGCCGTGAATTTTCATGTCGTGAAGACCGGCCGCGATATGCACTACGTAGTCGCGAAGGAACTGCTGACCCATCGCAAAGTGAAATTGCTGGTGCTCGAGATAACCGAACTCGAGGACCGCAAGCCGCATCCGGATTTCGTATTGCTCGCCGATACGCGCGACATCGTGCTCGCGCCGCTGTTCATCAATACCCGCTACTTTGCAGATTTAGTGCGTTTGCCCGGCAGGCAGGTCGACCTATTCCTGCAGACGCAGCTGCAGAGCCAGGGACTGCGCTTCGCCGATTTCACGCCGCCGCCCTACGAGGGCGCCAATTTGGATCGCACCGACTTTTTGCTGACGCTGGACGGGGTCAATCACAGCCTCGCGACCCAGCATACTTTTGCTGAAATGGAGGCGATGCGCGTGCAACAGGAGCGGGACATTACAGCGCCGGTGCTGCCGGCCTCGCTCGAATGGTTGGAGTACCGCTTGCCGCGCTACTACATCGACGAGATATTCGACCTCGCCGCGCGCAATGGCACCAAGGTCGTATTTGTGTACCTACCGCGGTACGGGGGACCGCCGTCGCCGGCCCCCTACCAGCGCCTGTACTCCCGGCGTACCGGGCTCATCAATCCTTGGCCCGCCGTGCAGGACTACCGGCTGTGGTGGGATGACACCCATGTCAATGCGGCCGGGTCGCACCTGCTCACGGATGCCGTAGCCGAATCGCTATGGCGCGAGGGATATATCCGCTAGGAAACTCGGACGTAGGCCGTTCGTTCGTGTCCTAAAATGGCCGATAACTTTGCAATGGAAAGCAAATATTCATACTATTTAATGATTTAAAACAAGTACTTGTAGTATCTTTACAAATCTCTTCTCGCTATTGGTGGGTGGACTGACGTAGGGTTGGCGACACCTACGCAATGAATGGATTCTCCGTGTCGTTGGTCATGACGAACAATCGCGAAGCAGTATCCGAGAGTAATTGGCGTCAGCCGGAGATACCTCTCGTCACTGATCCCGGGCATGAATTTGCCGGGAATTACAATAAGGCGAGCTTCGCATTTAATCATCGCCTTAGCAGCAATCCCCTGTTCCAACTGCCGAACCTCGTCAAGTTCTCACGGCGGCTGCCGGCGGACGGAGGCCTCGCGTACTGGTCGAACGGCGCAGCCAAGGTTGACGACCGTTGGGATAAGAGCGGCGGTCCGCGCTACTCCCTGCAGGACTCCCTTGCG
Organism: Gammaproteobacteria bacterium; assembly: GCA_025358615.1. Taxonomy (GTDB): domain Bacteria; phylum Pseudomonadota; class Gammaproteobacteria; order Steroidobacterales; family Steroidobacteraceae; genus Bog-1198. Next base: position 20,616 of record JANYIY010000341.1, read on the forward strand.
AATATTGCCGACAACAATTCGCTGGTCATGCTGAAGCGCATCGAACTGGATCCGGAATATGCATCCTACGTGCGCCAGTTGATGGACTCCGTGGTGGGACTGACCGGGCCGGCTCTCGGCCGGGACATCATCATCGGCCGCGCCACCCTGTTGATCGCCTCGCCGCAACGCCTGACGTCCTATCACATCGATTCCGATACCAATTTTCTGTTTCAACTACAGGGCAATAAGAAATTCAGCGTCTTCGACCAGACCGATCGCACCCTTCTCACCGATCAGGAACTGGAGCGGTATTACGCCGGTGATCTGAACGGCGCCCAATTCAACGAGAGCCGGCAAAAAGACGCACGGGTCTACGATCTGAGCGCCGGCGCTGCCGTGCACGTGCCGTGTATGGCGCCGCACTGGGCCCAGAATGCCGACAGCGTTTCCGTCGCGCTCAGCATCAACTTCGATCTGCACTCGGTGGTACGTCTGGCGCGGATCTACAAGCTGAACCACCGGCTGCGCAACTTTGGACTCAACCCCACGCCACCGGGGATGTCGTGGTGGCGTGACCAATTGAAGCTGGCGGCGGCGGCAAGTCTTGTCGCCATGCGCCGGATGTTGCACGGTCGTTTGGGGACGCCTTCCGCCTCGATGAACTAGTTGCCACCGCTCTGAGGCTGCACCGCGGCCCGTGGCGGGTTAGTATTGAGGCATGGGCAAAGTCACACAAGACAGTCGGATCCGCGCCTATCCGAGACCATGATATTCGCGGCTGATCATGCCGTGAAATACCTCGCTATTGCATTTTTCGCGGTAGTCGCGATTTTCGCGCTGCGCGTCGCTGCCTCGAGCTATTTGGCTGAACGCAGCGATTTCATCCGCTGGCCGCCTGCGGACATTTCAAAGCACCCGGAACGCACCGCAATCAATGGGTTGCACGAAGTGGCCTTTCAGGGTCCGGACGGGCTGCGGCTGGCGGGTTGGGCGGTGCCGTCGCGCAATCGAGCTGCGGTGGTTCTAGTGCACGGTACCAACACCGACCGCTCTTCGACGCTCGACGAGATACGCATATTGGCGGGTGCCGGATTCGGCGTCCTGGCACTCGATCTGCCGGGGCAGGGCGCGAGCACGGGACAGAGCCGCTGGGGAGCCGCGGAACGGCAATCAATCAGCGCTGCGGTGGATTGGCTGCTGACGCAGCCGGACGTCGATGCGGCGCGGATCGGTGCCATGGGCATATCGATGGGCGGCTACATACTTGTGCAGGCCGCAGCGGCGGACTCCCGACTACGTGCGGTGGTACTTTCAGCCGCGCCCGCGGACGTCACCGAGCAGACCCGCTATGCCAGCAATCGGTGGGGACGTTTGAGCGAGATCCCGGCGCACTGGGCGTTGCAGGCGTCGGGCATGCCGGTGCATGAGTTGCCGCCCCTGCAAGTCATCCGAAATATATCGCCGCGCGCCGTGCTCATTTTGGGCGGCACTCTCGACAAGATCGTTCCTGAATACATGGCGCGGCAGCTGTATCAATCCGCCGGGGATCCGAAGGAGCTGTGGATCGTCAGCGGCGCCCATCATGTCGACTTTTCCCGTGTCGTAGCGGAAGAATATCGCCGCCGTTTG
>JANYIY010000422.1 GCA_025358615.1 Gammaproteobacteria bacterium
CCGCGACGGTTTTAGCCTTCGGCAATTCGGCGAACAATCGGCGCAGGTAAGCGTAAGGTTCGAGACCGTTGGCGCGGGCGGTCGATACGATGCTGTAGAGCGCGGCGCTGGCTTTCGCGCCCTTTACGGTGTCGGCGAATAACCAATTAGATCGGTTGTGAACGGCCATGCATAATCGCTCTTATGTGCGGTTGAGCATTATGCACGGTCGCACAGGAGACCGGCCGGCGCCGCGCTGCCGGGATGCACGCCGGCAGCGCGAGGTTGGCGGTCGTGAAGTCTCGAGTAGAGCATGGACCGTGCATAATCAAAGACCGTTGAGGAACTGCATCAACTGATCAGACGGACGGAAGCGGACAATCGGGCGTCATCATTGCGCACGGCCTGGCCGCAAAGTGCCAAACGGAACTTTTTTTCGCAAAACCCGGTAATTCCAGCATCTCAGCGACAAAAATGCCCGCTTAGAAAAGGCGGAGGTCCGCACGGAGGCAATCAAGGCCACGCTCTCGGGCTTGGCACACAGTGTTCACAGCCCTCGCCATCGCATCGGGGGCAGAGCCCGACTCGCACTCGTTCGAGGTAGCGGGTGATCACTGGAAGCGCCGCGCGGAGTTTTTCGATGTCGGCCGGCGCAAACCTCTCCCGGCACTGAGCCGGCCGCGGAAGTTCGCCGCGCCCAATCGCGAGCCGAAGATCGAGCACCCGCTGGACCCAGAGTGTCGCGAGGTCGAATTTCCTTGGAGTTGATTCCGCCGCGGGTACACGCACCGCCGGCGTCGCAGCCGCGGGCTTGCGCTCGTCGAGCATCCGGCGCGGCTGAGCGATGCGCGGCTTTGACAGTGCCGCCTCGAACTCGCTGTCAGGCACCTCGGCCAGCTGCATCGCGCGACTGGCGCGATCGCGGGGGATGCCAAGGTCCGAAAGTCGCGCCGCGCTACTTTCGATTCCTGGCCGCGTGTCGCCGCGCCGCTGGCGCTCGCCATTCTCAGCCATAGCCCTCAAGATGTCGCCGAGGCGTCGCTCCGCGCGCACCCGAATGCGGGATGCCTCCTGCTCGTTCCCGACGTCCTGCGATTGCCGGAAGTAGGCCTGTGCGGCCACCGCCTGATCCGCCAGGTTCGCGACCTCATCCACCCGCGAGCATGCGGCAATCGCGATGCGCATGCGCTCGTAGGAGGGCGCGACGGAGGCGAGCGCCGAGTGATCGGGTGGCACCAGGTCGCTGCTCACGCGGGTTCCTCAGCAAAGCCTTGTGATCTTCCACGATCGAGACGTTCACGGATTGCCTGCAGGGCTGCTTTCGCGTGCCTCCGGTCTGGTTCCGACTCGCGAGGTCTTTCAGACCCATTTTTTCCTCTTAAGAATTCAGACGGAGTATTAACTCCGTATTCAGAGTGAGAATTAGGCGGCAATCTGTGCCGGCTTTTATGGCACAGAATGCCGGTATCACCGGAACTGTTTGCCGGGTACTCGGCACAGATTGCCGGTTGTTGAGACGTGGAATTGGCACCGTTTGCCAGCCGGCACTTCGCCAGCTTGTCCTCGAGCAGGCGCCCGAGCTCCGCCGGAATCGTCGCGACGTACTCGCGCACTGATCGCTTTCCGCCTGGTCGGCTCTTATGCTGAATCGCGATCCAACGGTCCGCCTGCGCGAGCTTCAGGTGCTCACGGACCGAACGCTCGCCCAGGCCGGCGCGCAGAGCGATCGTTGGCTGCGAAGGGAAACACGAACTGCGCCGAGAGTTCATGTACAGGCTGAGCACAAGCAAAACGAGCCGAGTTGTGCTTTCGGATGGCCCATGTTCGCTCGCGATGGCGTCACGCCAGTTTCCGAAATCGACCTGGATGTAGCCAGTTCCCACATTCACCGCTCTGTGCATTTGTTCATCCGTTGACCTCAGCAGCGAGCTCGCGCCGATCAAGAGAGGGCTTTAGAAACCCACCCGCTGAGGCTGGTAGCACCCCAGACACGATCGATGATTCTGGAATCGCATGTCCGCGCGGAATCGCCATTCTTGAAACCCACCAGCCACTGCGGCTAAGACGCATGCCCTTCGCTGCCATCGCGTTGATAGGGATGCAACCGCGCGCAAGCCACTCGCCGGTGCGGTGGCAATCGAAGGCGGTGAGCGAGTTGAACTCGAGACCGCAAACGGAGCAGCGGCAGTGAGCGCCGCGCAGTGCACGATTGGATGTGAAGTCAGCTGATCGACGCGTGGCCGACACTAAGGGTAAGCTTTGCATAGTTGGTGTGCGTGATTGCGGTTGATACCTGAGAGCCGCGCGGGGTCGTAGCCGTGCGGCTCTCGCCGTTTTTGGGATCGCCGCGCCACGCGGGTTGGAAACAACGTGCATACATGGCCTCTCGGATCACGGCCGTGCAAGCCTGCGAAATGGCGCGACGGATTCAGAATTCGTTGGCGGTGGTGCGCCGGCGATGCGGAAGTGATCGGCGAGCTCGCTCACGCGAAATCGACGCGTACCGCCGAACTTGAAGTGCGGCACGATCCCTGCCCGTGCCGAATCCTCGAGCCAGCGCGCCGTCACGCCACACTGCTGGCCGGCTTCCTCGGCGCTCAAGAGTGGTTCCACGTTTGCGCCGCGTGTTCCTGACGCGGCCGCGGCGCCGATCGACTCAGCAGCGGCGCGTAGCGCGCCCTCGAGGGCCTCAGCACTGAGCGCCAGCCAGCGGCCGTCAGACAGCGCGATGAGCACCCAATCGCTCATGCTGTTGCGACGGTGACAGCCAATTGACCTCGCCGCTGCGCACGGCGGGCGCACCTCGCGTTTGCGCTTCAGTCGTGCCGCGGTCTCGGGCAACCAGCCAGGAGCGCCATCCAGGAGGATGTTCGGCTTCGGGTCGATTTGCGTGACCCGAGTGGTGCTGATTTCAAGATACCGGGCGAGTCCCTGCCGTCCGAGGTACTTCTTAATCGACATATTACCTCCTTCTAACCTTCAATCTTGCAAGGGTGATCATTG
>JANYIY010000471.1 GCA_025358615.1 Gammaproteobacteria bacterium
TGCCCCCAGCCGGGCGCATCGAGGCTCGTGGCCGAGGAGGCATCGAACAATTGCACCGCCAGCTGCAGCTGCGCGAAAGCATGTTGCAGCTCGGCTGAGCCGGGTTTCGCCTGTCTCAAACCCGCCGCGCCCGACAGAAACACCGCGCGCGGATTGCGCGGCGCGAGAGTCAGGGCGGTCTTCAGCCGTTCCTCCGAGCGCGCACGCAGCAGCACCGATTCGAGTTTTCTACGCTTTGCGAGGCCGTCATAGCAGACCGACTGCAGCACCAGAAACTCCACCGACTTGACATCTTGCGACAGCACGGGCTTGAGCTCATCGATACAGTCCGAAAACGCAGCCTCGGCCTGCTGCGCATTACGGCTGCCGTCGAGTAGTCCGCGGCGGTACTGGGCATGGGCCAGGTGATATCGCAATGCCATGGCGCCCGCGTCCGCCTTGACCTGCGTGCTCAAGTCTTGGATCAAATTCGTCAGGCTGTTGCTATCCTCAGTCTGATACGCATAGAGAATTTGCGCCTGATAGTCGCCGCCCAATTGGGCTCGCACCGTCGTCGACAGCAGCAGCACCGATAACAACAGAATTCTTGCGACCAGCATCTTATGGCAACTCCTCGCAGCGCTGCGGCGACCGATTATAATCACGGCGATTACAGTGACGGCATGAACTTAACACTAATCGATATCGGCTCGAACCTCACCCACGACAGCTTTGCAAGCGATCGTGGGGCGGTCATGGCACGCGCGTCCGAGGCCGGTGTGCACGGCCAAGTCGTCACCGGCGCTGATGCGGCGAGTTCGGCTCAGGCTGCGGCGCTCGCGACTGCGCATCCCGGCGTCCTATGGAGCACCGCCGGTGTTCATCCGCATCACGCCTCGAGCCTGGCTGCGTCGCACGAGGTTTTGGCGGATCTGCTGCGCCTGCCGCAGGTGGTGGCCGCCGGCGAGTGCGGCCTGGACTATTGCCGCAATTTCTCGCCCCCTGACATGCAGCGGGCGGCGTTCGCGGCACAATTGGCCATGGCGGCCGCTGCCGCCAAGCCGGTATTCCTGCATCAACGCGACGCGCATGCAGACTTTGTCGCGATACTGAAGGATTTTCGCCGCGGGCTGGTCGGCGGCGTCGCGCATTGCTTCACCGGCGGCCGCGGCGAACTCGAGGATTACCTGGCGCTCGATCTGCACATCGGCGTCACGGGCTGGGTCAATGATGAGCGGCGCGGCCAAAGCCTGCGCGAAGCCCTGCCCCACATCCCAGCCGATCGGCTGATGCTGGAAACGGACGCGCCCTACCTGCTACCGCGCGATCTGAAACCCGTCCCCAAGTCGCGGCGCAACGAGCCGAGTTTTCTGCCGCATATCGCGCGCACCATCGCACAACTGCGGGGCGAATCCTTGGCTGCCGTGGCCGAGTCGACCACCCGCAATGCCATCCGCTTCTTCGGCCTCGAGCCGCTTGCCGAGCAACGTTTAAAGATTGGTGAATAAGTGCGGGCTCGGTCGCAATTGCGCTACCAGCCGGCTCCAGGCGTCCCCATACGAGGCGAACGCCGGGGATGACTTCATGCCGCGATCCACCACCGGAAATTCCACCTCGATGCCATCCAGCATCAACACCCACTTCGGCTTGCCCTTGGTGAACTTCCCGACATTGGAGAACAACAAGCGCCCCTCCACCGGCACCTCCCCGGTCAGCGCTTTTACCGCCGCGATCCGGTCGTACAAGGCCGGCTGCGGATTATCGAAGGTGTAGCGCCGGCCGCGCCCCATGACGGTCCAATCGCTCATTTGGTCGCCGCCGAAAATCAGCCCGGCGACGCGGCGTGTATCGAGCACCAGCACGCCGCGCGGCGTGAGCAGCAGATGGTCGATGTGAATGAACCCGCCCATGCCGTCGGGAACGAGAATTTGGTGCACGGCTTCGAACGCCACACGGCCTAAGCGGGTCAGCAAGGCGCGACGCCGAGCGCGGCGCTGGTACGCGCGAACCCCCCAGTAAGCGGCGGCGGCCAGCAATACAGCAAGCGCCCCGATGCCGATCCATTGCGGGTCTATTGCTAAATTGCTCATGTGAGTGCTGCGGCCAGGGCCTCGAGAGTCGGGGGCAAATCCACGGCATGCTGCGGCAATCGCAGCAGCCGCTCGAGACTGTCGGGAACCGTCACGTGCTTGCCAATGATGGGTTCCACGATCACATTGAACTTTGCGGGGTGTGCGGTTGCGACCACCACCCACGGATGAGCGCGGCGCTCCGCCACGCTCAGGCGGGCATAGACTTCCGCCGCGGTCGCCGTGTGCGGGCACCATTCGCGTCCATAGCGCATGAAGTCTTCTCCGATACGAGCGCGGATTGTAGCGTCATCGACGCAATCCGCGCTCAATTGTTCGCGTATCTCGCTCAATGTCGGATACAGCGCCCGCATGCGTTCCATGTTGCTGGGGTTTCCGACATCCATGGCCGACGCCAGCGTTGCGATGCTGGGGCGCGGTTGCCAAATGCCGCTCTGGAGGAAGTCCGGGACGGTGCGATTGACGTTGTGCGCCAGGATGATGCGCGCGATGGGAAAGCCCAGCGCCCGAGCCCAGACTGCGGCGAAGGCATTGCCGAGATTACCGGCGGGAATGATGTAGGACGGCTTTGCGCGGGTACGCCGCTCGAGATCGAGGCTTGACGCCGCGTAGTAGACCATCTGCGGCAACAGTCGACCGATATTGATGCTGTTCGCGGAACTGAAGCGATGCCGCGACGCCAATGCCGGATTGCCGAAGGCCTCCTTTACCAGACGCTGGCAGTCATCGAAGGTACCGGCGATGCGCAGCGATGCGACATTCTCGCCCCAGCAGCAGAGCTGCTGCTCCTGCCGTGGACTCACCAGCCCGGCAGGATACAAGATCACCACGCGCACCCACGGCCGGCGGTGGAAAGCTGCTGCGACCGCGCCCCCGGTGTCTCCCGACGTTGCCACTAATATGGTCATGGGAGCCGCTGCCCGGCTCTCCAGTCGCTGCAAACTCTCGGCGAGAAAGCGTGCGCCGAAGTCCTTGAACGCCGCGGTAGGCCCGTGATACAGCTCCAGTGCAAACAGCGGCTCCTGGCTGCCGACGACGCGCGTCGCCGGCGCCGGCAGATCCAACGCCGCATCCGCAATGTCCCCGAGCGCCGCTTGCAGCCGGTCGCCGCTGAAGAACCCGGCAAGTGCCGCGCGTGCAACACCGGGCAGCGTGCGCGCGGCCGCAGCTCCCGCCGCATCGACCGGCGGCAGGCGCGTCGGGATATACAAGCCGCCGTCGGGCGCCAGGCCCGTGGCAATGGCTTCGCTCAAACTTAGCGCAGGCGCAGCGCCACGCGAACTCACGAACTGCAAATCTGCCATCAGGCCTTCACCACTCTGGCGCCGTAGTTCTCTATTCCGGAAATCCAAAAATCCGACTGCAAGCCGTGCGCGGCAAACGCCGCCACCATCGCGCCGCGAACCGCTTCCGCGTACTGGATCTCGGCCCACGCAAACACCGTGGGTCCGGCTCCGGATATCGAACATCCCAAGGCCCCTGCCGACATGGCGCCGCGCTGCACATCCTTGAATCCGGGAATCAGCGAGTGGCGTTGCGGCTCGATGATCACGTCGTTGAAGGAATCGCGAATCATGTCCAAATCGTTCGAATAGCAGCCGCTGATGAATCCCGCCAGATTGGCGCTGGCCCAGACGAAATCCGACCGGCTGATGTCGGTTTTGAGAATGGCGCGCGCTTCACGGGTGCCGAGATACATGTGCGGATGGGCAAGAACACAACGCAGTGAGGGCGGCACCGGAATCTGCTTCACCCGAGGGTGATCGATGCCCACCGTCAAGGTCAGTCCGCCGAACAGACAGGGTGCGATATTGTCGATGTGCGCCGATCCGCTGGCGACAATTTCGCCCTGCATCGCAAACTTGAGCAGTTCGAGCCGCGGCAACGGCTGCTGCAGCAGCGCATTCGCTGCCACTACCGCGGC
>JANYIY010000282.1 GCA_025358615.1 Gammaproteobacteria bacterium
AAGGCGTGATGTCGACCGAAGTACAAACAACCGAACCGGGGTCCACCCCGCCCGCGGCGAGCGTTGCGACGCCCGGCCCGGCGCCGGTTCCGGGACAGCGCCTGCTGACCGGCAAGGTGGTCAGCAACAAGATGGACAAGACCGTGGCCGTCTCGATCGAGCGGCTGGTCAAGCATCCCATGTATGGCAAGTACATTCGCCGTACCACGAAGTTGCTGGCGCACGATGAGAACAATGAATGCAAGGAAGGCGACACGGTTTCGATCAAACCCTGCCGTCCCATGTCGCGTCGTAAATCGTGGGTGCTGGTGCGCGTCGTCCAACGTGCCCGCGCCGAATAAGGAACTCACATGATTCAGATGCGAACGATATTGACCGTGGCCGACAACAGCGGCGCCAAGCGCTGCATGTGCATCAAGGTATTGGGCGGCTCGAAGCGCCGTTACGCGGCCGTGGGCGATGTCATCAAGGTCAGCGTCAAGGACGCGATCCCGCGCGGCAAAGTCAAGAAGGGCGAGGTGTACGACGCCGTCGTCGTGCGCACCAAGAGCGGCGTGCGGCGCCCGGATGGCTCGCTGATCCGCTTCGACAGCAATGCGGCGGTGCTCCTGACCAGCAAGCTGGAGCCCATCGGCACCCGTATCTTCGGGCCGGTGACGCGCGAACTGCGCAATGTGCAGTTCATGAAGATTATCTCGCTCGCACCCGAGGTGCTGTGATGAACAAGATTCGCAAAGGCGACATGGTGGTTTTGATCACCGGCCGCGACAAGGGGCGCAAGGGCGCCGTCATTGAAGTGATGGGTGATGACCGCGTGCGCGTCGAAGGACTCAACATGTCCAAGAAGCACCAGCGGCCGAACCCGCAGATGGGCGTGCAGGGCGGCATCATCGAACGCGAAGCGCCACTGCATGTTTCCAACGTATTGGTCTTCAATCCGGCGACGCAGAAAGGCGACCGAGTCGGATTCAAGGCGCTCGAGAACGGCCGCAAAGTGCGGGTGTTCAAGTCGAACAAAGAAATGGTCGACGCCAAGTAAGCGTGGCTAGGCAGCGAGTAATCACATGGCAGCAAGACTGAAGCAGATTTACAAGGACAAGCTCGTGCCGGAGCTCAAGGAAAAGCTTGGGCTGAAGAACACGATGCAGGTGCCGCGTATCCTCAAGATCACGATCAACATGGGCGTGGGCGAGGCCGTGGCCGACAAGAAGGTCATGGACGCGGCGACCGCCGACATGGCAAAGATCACGGGGCAGAAGCCGGCCGTGACCAAGGCGAAAAAGTCGGTTGCGACGTTCAAAGTGCGCGACGGGCAGGCGATCGGCTGCAAGGTCACCCTGCGCGGCGACCGCATGTACGAGTTCCTGGATCGACTCGTTAGCATCGCGATTCCGCGCATCAGGGATTTCCGCGGCATCAGCACGCGCTCCTTCGACGGCCGCGGCAATTACAGCCTCGGGGTCAAAGAGCAGATCATTTTCCCCGAGATTCAATACGACCAGATCGATCAAATTCGTGGCATGGACATCACCATTTCCACGTCGGCGCACGATGATAAACACGGGCGCGCGCTGTTAGAAGCTTTCAACTTTCCGTTCCGTAAGTAGGGTAATAGCCCATGGCCAAGACGAATATGCTCATGCGCGAAAAGAAGCGCCTCAAGGTGGCGAAGAAATACGCCACGCGACGCGCCGAGCTCAAGGAGCTGATCCGCGACCCGAAGACCGGAGCGGAAGGCCGCGAGGCCGCGCAGGTGGAACTGCAGCAGCAGCCGCGCGACGCGTCCAAGTCGCGGCAGCGTAATCGCTGCTCGATTACCGGTCGTTCACGCGGCGTGTACCGCAAATTCGGTCTGGCACGCACCAAGCTGCGTGAAGCCGCCAATCGTGGCGAGATCCCGGGCCTGTCCAAGGCGAGCTGGTGAGGCGCGCACAATGAGCATGACTGATCCGATTGCCGATCTTCTGACGCGTATCCGCAACGCACAATCCGCAGGCAAGCCTACGGTTGGCGTCGGTGCCTCGAAGCTGAAGCTCGCCATCCTCAAGGTATTGAAAGACGAGGGCTACATCGCGGCGTACGGCGTCGACGTCGCCGGCGCGAAGAGCACCCTGTCGATCGAACTCAAGTATCACGATGGCCGTCCCGTCATCGACCGCATCGAGCGCATCAGCCGTCCGGGCCTGCGCATCTATCGCGGCAAGGACGAACTGCCGAAGGTTCTCGGCGGCCTGGGTGTGGCGGTTATTTCCACGCCCCAGGGCATCATGTCCGACGCCCAGGCGCGCGCGGCCGGTACCGGCGGCGAAGTGCTGTTCGTCGTTCAATAGGCTTAAAAGTAAGGTTCCATCATGTCTCGAGTCGCAAAAATGCCGGTTGATCTTCCGCAAGGTGTCAGCGCCACGATCGGCGCCGATGCAGTCACCGTGAAGGGCGCCAAGGGCTCTCTGACGCTGGCGATCAAGTCCGGCATCAAAGTCGTGCAGCAGGACAAGCATCTCGAAGTGCAGGCGAGCAGCGCAGCGGAAGGCCTGAATGCCATCGCGGGCGCGACGCGCGCGCATCTGGCGAACATGGTCACGGGCGTCACCAAGGGCTACGAGAAAAAGCTCGAGCTGGTGGGCGTCGGCTATCGCGCCGCGGTGCAGGCGAAGAGCCTGACGTTGACCTTGGGCTTTTCGCACCTGATCAATTTCGCGATTCCGGACGGCGTCACCATCGAGACGCCGAGCCAGACCGAGATCATCATCAAGGGCATCGATCGCCAGCGAGTCGGCCAGACCGCGGCGAACATTCGCGGTTTCCGGCCGCCGGAGCCCTACAAGGGCAAGGGCGTGAAGTACTCCGATGAAAAGATTTCGCTGAAAGAGGCGAAGAAGAAGTAAGCACATGAAACTGACCAAACAAGATACCCGTCTGCGCCGCGCGCGCCGGGGCCGCGTAAAAATCAAAGAGCTCGCCGCGTTGCGCCTATCGGTGCACCGCACGCCGCAGCACATCTATGCGCAGATTTTCGCCGCCGCGGGCGACAAGGTTCTGGTTGCCGCGTCGACCTTGCAGAAGGACGTGCGCGGTGCATTGAAAACCACCGGCAACATCGAGGCTGCCAAGGCCGTCGGCCGCGCAATCGCGGAGCGTGCCAAGGCGAAGGGCATCGCGAAGGTCGCGTTCGACCGTTCCGGTTTCATGTATCACGGGCGCGTGAAAGCGCTGGCAGAGGCCGCTCGCGAAGCGGGTCTCGAGTTCTAACCAAAGGGTCTGAAGGCATATGGCGAGAGTAGAAAAACCCATGTCCGGCGATGACCTGCTCGAAAAGCTGGTCGCGGTGAACCGGGTCGCTAAGGTGGTCAAGGGCGGTAAGCAATTCGGCTTCACTGCGCTCACCGTTGTCGGCGACGGCGCCGGGCGGGTCGGCTTCGGCTACGGCAAGGCACGCGAGGTGCCGGTCGCGATTTCGAAGGCCATGATGCAGGCCCGCAAGAGCCTGGTTGCGGTGTCCTTGAAGAACGATACCCTGTTCTATGCGGTCAAAGGCCGGCATGGGACGACCCGGGTGTACATGCAGCCGGCCGCTGATGGTACCGGCGTGATCGCCGGCGGCGGCATGCGCGCGGTGTTCGAGTGCGCCGGCGTGCGCAACGTGCTCGCCAAGAGCTACGGTTCGCGCAACCCCATCAACGTGGTGCGCGCGACCATGGATGCGCTCGCCAAGCTGCGTACCCCGGACGACATTGCGGCCAAGCGTGGCAAGACCGTCGCGGAAATCGTGGGTTAACGGTATGACCGACAAGTCAATCAAAGTTACTTTGATCAAGAGCATGTTTGGGCAATTGGCCAACATCCGCAATTCCGCGCGCGGCTTGGGATTGCGGCGCATCGGCCACAGTGTGGTAGTGGCGGACACGCCGTCGAATCGCGGCATGATCAACGCGGCCAGCCACATGCTCAAAGTCGAGACAGCATTGGGTTCCGGGAAGGTCTAGATCATGAGATTAAATACGATAAAGCCGGGTGCCGGCTCGAAACGGACGCGGTTGCGCGTCGGGCGCGGCGCCTCCGCCGGCCAGGGCAAGACCTGCGGACGCGGCGTCAAGGGACAGCGCGCGCGCAAGGGCGGTTATCACAAGGTGGGCTTCGAAGGCGGCCAGATGCCGCTGCAGCGGCGCTTGCCCAAAATCGGCTTTCGCTCCGCCATGAAGGCTTCGCGCGCTGAGCTCACGCTCACCGATTTGATGCGCGTCACGGGTGCCGATGTCACCCTGGCCGGGTTGATCGAAGCGAACTTGGTGCCGGAGAGCACGAAAGTCGTCAAGATCATTCTGTCCGGCACGGTTACCAAGGCCTACGTCGTCAAAGACAAGGTCATCAAGGCGACCAAGGGCGCCAAGAGCGCGGTCGAGTCGGCCGGCGGGCGTTTCGAGGTTTAAGAGAAGCACGTGGCCACTTCCAATCCTACCGCCGCTTTAGGAGACCTGACGCGCTTTGCCGAAATGCGCAAGCGTCTATGGTTCCTGCTGGGTGCGCTGGTGGTGTATCGAGTGGGCACTTTTATCCCCGTGCCGGGCATAGATTCGGCGCGATTTGCGGCATTCTTTTCGACTCAGGGCGGCACGCTGCTCGGCATGTTCAACATGTTCTCGGGCGGCGCCTTGCAGCGGTTCAGTATTTTCGCGCTGAACGTCATGCCCTACATCACCGCTTCGATCATCGTGCAGATGGCCTCAATGGTGTATCCGCCCTGGAACCAGATCCGCAAGGACGGCGAATCCGGACGGCGTAAGCTGATGCAGTACACGCGCTATGGCACGGTAGGCCTTGCCGCATTCCAGGGATTCGGCGCCGCCTTGGCGATCCAAAATTCCGGCGGCAACCTGGTGCCGAATCCGGGCCCACAGTTTCTGTTGGTCGCCACCGTGTCGATTACCACCGGCTGTTTGTTCGTGATGTGGCTGGGTGAGCAAATGACAGAGCGCGCCATCGGCAACGGCATCACCATGATCATCGTCGCCGGCATCATCGCCGGGCTGCCGCGGGCCATCGGCAATACTTTGGAAATGGTGCGCTCCGGCGAGATGAATCCGCTGATAGTGCTTCTGATTCTGGTGGTGGTGATTCTGGTGACCCTGTTCTGCGTGTTCGTCGAGCGGGCACAGCGTAAGATCCAGGTGAACTACGCCAAGCGCCAAGTGGGGCGGCGCATGATGCAAGGACAAAGCACGCATCTGCCCTTCAAGCTCAACATGGCGGGCGTGATTCCGCCGATTTTCGCATCCAGCTTGCTGGTGTTTCCGGCGACGATTGCGCAGTTTTTCGGCAACAGCCCGACCCCCAATGCCATACAGAGGACTTTGCAGAAGATTGCCGTGGTCTTAGGCTACGGACAGCCGCTGCACGTGCTGCTGTTCGCGCTGCTGATCATCGGTTTCGCATTCTTCTACGTGGCCTTGGTGTATGACGCCCGGGATACGGCGGAGAACCTGAAGAAGGCCGGCGCCTTCATCCCCGGCATCCGTCCGGGACAACAAACCGGCGACTACCTCGATAAGGTGCTGACGCGCCTCACTTTGTGGGGAGGCTTGTACATCATGGCGGTGTGCTTGCTGCCCGAAATTATTCGTATGGTGAATCCGAGCGTGCCTTTTCAGTTCGGCGGCACCTCGTTGTTGATTATCGTGGTCGGTGTCATGGATTTCGTCTCGCAGATGCAATCGCACGTGATGTCGCACCAATATGAGGGGCTGATGAAGAAGTCCAGCCTGCGCGGCATCGGGAGTAAGAAATGAAAGTTCGTCCTTCGGTGAAGAAGATCTGCAAGAACTGCAAGGTCGTGCGGCGGCGCGGCATTGTTTACATCATTTGCTCGTCCGACGCGCGGCACAAGCAGCGGCAGGGGTAGCAAATTGATCGCTAACGGAAATTCATATATACTTGCGCGCCATTTTTTACCGGCGCGGGTGGAGAACTAGATGGCGCGTATCGCCGGCATCAACATACCGATGAACAAACATGTCGTCATCGGTT
>JANYIY010000287.1 GCA_025358615.1 Gammaproteobacteria bacterium
CCGTCCCGCCTTCACGGGGCCATGCGCTACAGCGTGTTGGGAGGCGGCAAGCGCATACGTCCCGCATTGATGTTCGCCACCGCCCAGGCGCTGGGCCTGTCCGAGGACGACGTCGAAGCGGCGGCGTGCGCCATTGAACTAGTGCATGTGTATTCTTTGGTACACGATGACCTGCCGGCTATGGATGACGACGATCTGCGCCGCGGCCGACCTACTTGTCATAAGGCCTACGACGAAGCCACGGCACTTTTGGTGGGTGACGCTCTGCAGCCGCTCGCGTTTCAATTGCTTGCCACTGATCCCAAGCTGCCAGCGTCGCCGGCCATACGTTTACGCCTGATCAACATGCTGGCGCAGGCGATCGGCACATTCGGCATGGCCGGCGGCCAAGCCATCGACTTGGCCGTACAGGGCATGCGCCTCGATATCGGCCAAGTGGAAGACATGCACGCTCGCAAGACGGGAGCCGTGATTCGGGCCAGCGTGCTGATGGCCGCCGAGTGCGTGCCGCGCCTGGACGCCAAACTGTACGCTGCGCTGACGCGTTTTGCCGTTGCCGTGGGCCTGGCCTTCCAAATTCAAGACGACCTGCTAGACGTGATTGGCGATGTCTCTACTTTGGGTAAGGCGACCGGAGCGGATAGCGAACGAGATAAGCCCACTCACCCTTCTGTGATCGGCATACCCGCTTCACAGCAGCGAGTCCGGCATCTGCACAATCAGGCAATCAACGCACTCGTGCCATTGGGTGAACGCGCAGACGCGCTGCGCTCCTTGGCCCACTGGCTGCTGTCGCGGCAGTATTGACCGGCTGCCAGCGACGCTGTGCGTGGACTGTTCGCGGCGTGCATAGTCGGCTGGATCGGCAACCTGAATCCAGTGGGTGCGATTGCCGCTGATTCGATCTACGAAATCCGCACGCTGAACTCCGCCGTTGCGAGCCCCACGATGGAGGAAGTGGTCAACGGTTCACTCGACGACAAATTCCAACCCGCCTCAGTATCGAAGCGGCACGGGACCGGTGTGTTTTGGCTGAAGCTCACGCCGACAGACCGCGCTTCCGGCACCGCAGCGGCAGCCGGCACACCGATGGCCGGCACACCGGTGGCCGGCATACCGGTGGTGGTAATGCATGCGATCCGGCAAATTCGAGCCGAACTGTACGCGGCGCGGCGCGACACCATCGTCTGCTTGCCCCAAGCCATGCAACTGCCGGGATTTCGCGGCGTTCAGGACACCGTATTCGCTGACGTCGATGGTCTTAACATAAGGCAGTCACTGTACGTACGTCTCAACGTCGCCGGCGGCGACTCGGACGCCGTGAGCTTTAGCGACTCGACTCTCGACCGCACACTGGCGCGCGGTGCGGAGCACGCGCGAGTGATTGCTCTGGTGTTCGGCGCCCTCATCGCGGTGGCACTGTCGGCATTGTTAATCTGGTTCGTGCTGGTTGACCGGCTTTTTATTTTGTATGCGACGTTATTTTTCCTGCAGGCTCTGTACATCGTCTATCTATCGGGTCAGGGCTTCGACTGGCCTTGGCTGTCCTATGCGCAACCGCTGACTTCCTTCGCCTGGAACGTGCCGGTGAGCCTGAGTGGTGCGGTCGCCTGCTTGTTCACCCGGGAAATTGCGGATTTGAAGCATTTTTCGCCGCGAATTTATGCGGTGTTTGGCTGGTTTGCATGGGCGTTCGTCGCCGTCACCATCGCCAACGTGGCCAAACTCATCGGGTTCGGCCCGTGGGTGACCGCGTCCGGCAATCTGCTGTTCATTGCGACCTCGATATTCTCGTTGGTGGTGTCGTTCCTCGCCTGGCGACGCGGCAACCGCGCAGCCGGCTGGTTTTTGATCGCGTGGGTATTGCTGGAAGGCTTTACCATAACTGCTGCGGTGCGATTTCTGTTCATCCCTTCCGTGGATTCGAGCCCGCTGCTCTATTACTACGGCCTGCCCTTATCGATGGTCGCCGCGGCGGTACTCATCGCGCTAGGAGTGGCTGACCGGCTGCGCGCGCAGCGACTGGCGCTGACCGAGGCCGAACGGCGCGCGCAAACCGATCCTCTCACCGGCGTGTTGAATCGCCGCTCGCTGATCGAGCGGCTCGAGGCCGCTTGTCTACGGGCGCGAGCGCGTGGTCTGCCGATTGCGCTGCTGTTCATTGATCTCGATCACTTCAAACAAATCAACGATTCCTTCGGTCATCAGGCCGGAGATGCATGCTTGCGCGCTATAATTGAGCCTATTCACGCGGAATTGCGGCAATCCGACGTCATCGGTCGCTACGGCGGCGAAGAATTCGTGGTGATTCTGAGCAGCGCCGATGCCGCGGCCGCGAGTCCTATCGCGCAGCGCATTCTCGAGCGAGTGGCCGGCGTGCATGTCGGTGGGTTCGGCAACCCGATTCGCCTCACTTGCAGCATCGGTATTGCTGCCAGCGACACGCTCGGCGTTTGGGGCGAGCAACTCATCGAGCGGGCAGATGCCGCCGTCTATCTCGCCAAACGGCGCGGCCGCAATCAGGTGCAGATGGCCGAGCCGCACGCTATAGGCTGACGACATTTTTTGTAAACACCACTTGTCATCCTAACGAGATTAGGGCTAACTACTAATAGTCGGTCAGGAAAGCTACTGCCCAC
>JANYIY010000288.1 GCA_025358615.1 Gammaproteobacteria bacterium
CAGGCGTGACCTAGGACGGTGTGGGGCAGGTAGGGGGCTTCCAACTGGGCGATTTCTGCCGCGTCGAGCTCGAAGGTGAGCGTGGCTACGGCATCGTCGAGATGCTGCGGTTTGGAGGCGCCGACGATGGGCGCCGTGACGAACGGCTTTTGCCGAATCCAGGCCAGTGCCACCTGTGCCTTTGGGAGGCCGCGGGCGGTAGCGATAGCGGCCACTTGCTCGACCACCTTACGATCCGCGTCGACGGTGGTGGCATACAGTTTGTTGCCGAAGTCGTCGGTTTGAGTTCGCGCCGTTTGGGAGTCCCAGACGCGAGTTAATCTGCCGCGGGCGAGGGGGCTCCAGGGCAATACCGCGATCCCTTCGGCGGCGCACAGGGGCATCATTTCCCGCTCTTCCTCGCGATACAGCAGGTTGTAGTGGTTTTGCATGGACACGAATGGCGTCCAGCGGTTTTGCCGGGCGAGGTGCAGGGCCTGGCTGAACTGCCAGGCGTACATCGAGGAGGCACCGAGATACCGAACCTTGCCGCTCTTCACGATGTCGTGCAGAGCCTCCAGGGTTTCTTCTATGGGCGTGGCGTGGTCCCAGCGATGAATCTGATAGAGATCGACGTAGTCGGTACCCAGGCGCTGAAGGCTGGCATCGATGGCAGTGAAGATCGCCTTGCGCGACAGTCCGCCCATGTTCGGCTGCTTGGTCATCGGAAAAAACGCTTTGGTGGCGACCACCACTTCCTCGCGACGGGTGAAATCCTTGAGGGCGCGACCTAGGAATTCCTCCGAGGTGCCGTCGGAATAAACGTTGGCGGTGTCGAAGAAATTGATTCCGCAGTCCACTGCCTGACGGATGATTTGACGGCTTGGTTCCTCTGGAAGGGTCCAGGGGTGATCGCCACGCTCGGGGACGCCGAAGGTCATACAGCCCAGACATAGCTCGGAGACTTTCAGTCCGGTATTGCCAAGATTCTTGTATTTCATGGGCTGTATGGTAGTTGTTGGAACACGCTGCGCCGGCCGGTAATCTGCCAGCTTTTCATTCGAAGGCCAATTTGGATGCGTGCTCGCGAATGTCGTCAGGCCAGGCGGCGACGAGGACCCTGAATCGGTGACGGTCGTTGGCAAATAACGCGCGGCAGGCTTCTTCAAAGTTCTCGAGGTTGCCTGCGATGGCGGACATGAAGTGGAACGCGGCTTCCTGTTTCTGGCGCCGTTGATCGATCTCCTGATTGGCGCGCCGCGCCGATTCCACCAGCTTGCGCATGGCGACTGAGGCGCCGCCGGGTTGTGAGCCCAGCCATTGCCAGTGCCTGGGCAGCAGCGTGACCTCGCGGGCGATGACGCCAAGCTTCGGGCGGCCGCGTCCGCGTGGCCGGGATGGTGGGGCGGGGCGGGAGAGACGAGCGAGCAGTTCGGCATCGCTGCCGCGGCTGTCGATGTCAATGGCGTGGCCCGTGCTGTCGTTGTAGATGAACAGCGGCTGCTTGGCGCCGCGGTCGATGGCGTTCTTGGCGACCAGCGCCACTTGCTCCAGCGGTCCGGAGGCGATGCGCTTGGAGCCTAGAAACGCCGTGAATAGAGAAGGTTGCGAATCGTCGAGCACGCCGAAATCCCCGTTGTTTGCGCGCTTAATAATACCCGGACGAAATTCACTCGTCAATATCATCCGGGTAATAATGCATGGCCGCGGCAACGTGCATAGGGCTTGCGGCGCCCCCGTGCGCCGCGCCCGTGCGTGACTCTAGGCGCGCTTGGCTACCGGCACGCTCAAGACCCGTCGGATGCGGGCGAGAGCGTCTTCCAGGATCTGCATGCTGGTGGCAAACGAGATGCGCATATGGCCTGGTGCGCCGAATCCGGATCCCGGGACCACCGCGACGCCGCCTTGTACCAGGAGGTACTCAGCGAAATCGTTGTCGTCCTGGATGCCCATGGTGCGCATGGCGCCGCTGACGTCTGCGAAGGCGTAGAAGGTTCCGGCGCCCGGCAGGCAGGAGATGCCGGGAATGGCGTTGAGCCCGGCAACGACATAGTCATGGCGCTGCTTGAAGGCCTTGTTCATTTCCGCCACGCAGCTTTGGTCGCTGTTCAAGGCTACCGTGGACGCGCGCTGTGAAATGCTCGAGGCATTGGAGGTGGACTGGCCCTGGATCGTGCCCATGGCGGCGACGATGGCCTGCGGGCCGCCGCAGTAGCCGATTCTCCAACCCGTCATGGCATAGGCCTTCGATACGCCGTTGATGGTGACGGTGCGGTCATACAGCTGCGGATTCGCCTGCACGAAGCTGGTGAAGGGCTCATTCGCCCAGTAAATGTGTTCGTACATTTCATCCGAGGCGATTACGACCTGCGGATGTCGGTCGAGAACTGTACCCAGTGCCTGCATTTCCGCCTTGGTATAGGCGGCCCCTGTGGGGTTGCTGGGGCTGTTGATGAATATCAGTTTGGTGCGTGGCGTGATCGCGGCCTCGAGTTGCGTCGCGGTAATCTTGTAGCCCTGCTCGGGACCGGCGTACACGCTCACAGGGACGCCATCCGCCAGCAGGGCCATGTCGGGGTAGGAGACCCAGTAGGGCGCTGGAATCACGCATTCATCGCCCGGATCCAAGAGCGCGGCGCAGACGTTGAAGCAGGTCTGTTTGGCGCCGGAGGACACGAGAATTTGGTTGCGTTCGTAGCTCAACCCGTTGTCCCGCTTGAATTTGGCAATGATGGCGTCTTTGAGTTCGGAGGTGCCATCGACCGCCGTGTAGCGGGTCAGGCCCTTGCGAATCGCCTCTACGCCCGCATCTGCAATATGTAGAGGGGTATCGAAATCCGGCTCGCCGGCACCCAAACCAATGATGTCCTTGCCTTCGGCTTTGAGTTTGGCGGCGCGGGCCGTCACGGCGAGGGTCGGGGAGGGCTTAACCTTCTGAACGCGCTTAGAAAGTGACACGGCCAAGGGAGATTTCCTCTGTTAAAAATTGGCGAGCGAGTGTACGAAATATGGCCCGCCCGCGCTATATGACATATTCCCGGCAAAACCGCCGACCGGCGCACGTGCTGGGTCGGTGACCATGCCCGCAAGTTCCCATCGTGAGAGAATGTAACCATGAGTTTTGAATTGTATTCAGACTATCTGCCGGCCGGCGATCAGCCGCAAGCGATTGAAAAGCTTGTAGATGGCCTGAGCAGCGGTTTGGCCCATCAGACTCTGCTGGGGGTGACCGGGTCGGGAAAGACCTACACCATCGCCAATGTAATCCAGCAGGTGCAGCGGCCCACCCTGGTGCTTGCACATAACAAGACGCTGGCGGCCCAGTTGTACGGTGAGTTCAAGGTGTTCTTCCCGAAGAACGCGGTGGAGTATTTCGTCTCGTATTACGATTACTACCAGCCTGAAGCCTACGTACCGGCATCCGATACCTTCATCGAGAAG
>JANYIY010000106.1 GCA_025358615.1 Gammaproteobacteria bacterium
AGCGCGACAGCACGGTCACCGGGTTCGATACCGGACCCGCCAACCGCCTGCTCGATGCCTGGATCTCCCTGCATCTGGGCAGGGACTTCGATGCCGGGGGAGCCTGGGCGAGCACCGGGCGCTGCGACGACACTCTGCTCGCCGAACTGTTGGACGAGCCCTATTTGAACCTGCCGCCGCCGAAGAGCACCGGCCGCGAGCTCTTCAATCTGCCCTGGCTTAGAACCAAGCTGGGGCTGTTTTCCCGCCGGCCCGAGGACGTGCAAGCGACGCTACAGCAATTCACCGCAGCGACGGTCGCCGCGGCGGTGCGCAAACACGCCCCCGGCGCCGCGCTGTACCTTTGCGGCGGCGGCGCGCACAACGCGGCCATGCAGCAGGCCCTAGCGCGGCTGGTGGCGCCGACCCCCGTCGCTACCACGGCAGCGCTCGGTCTTGACCCCGACTACGTCGAGGCGGTGGCCTTCGCCTGGTTCGCGCGGCGCACGCTGGATGGATTGACCTCCAGCGCCGCCAGCGTGACCGGTGCCCAGGGCGCGCGGATCTTAGGCGGCGTGTATCGTTACGCGTAAGCAGATGCGCCCATGAACGACACCGACCTGCAAACCCCGCAGCTCTACATCAATCACGAACTCTCGTTTCTGGAGTTCAATCAGCGAGTGTTGGAGCAGGCCAAGGACGACCGCATCCCGCTGCTCGAGCGCGTGCGGTTTCTCTGCATCTCCTGCGCCAACCTCGACGAGTTCTTCGAAATCCGGGTGGCCAGTCTCAAGGAGCTGTTGGAGGCCGGGGCAGTACAAGGGGGTCCGGATGGCCTGCCGGTCGCGGAGCAGCTGAAGGCGATTCGTAGCCGCGCGGTGCGCCTGGTGGACGAGCAGTATCAGCTGCTGAATGACGTGCTCATGCCGGAACTCAGCGAACAGGGCGTGGTGTTCGTCTCCCCCGACATGTGGACCGAAGCTCAGGCCGCGTGGCTTGCCGATTATTTCAGCCGCGAGGTCGAACCCGTTTTGAGTCCGTTGGCGTTGGATCCGGCCCGGCCATTCCCGAAGATCCTCAACAAGAGTTTGAATTTCGCGGTGGTGGTCGAAGGCGAGGACGGATTCGGCCGCAACAGTGGGCTCGCGGTGGTGCAGGCGCCGCGCTCTCTGCCGCGCCTGATCAAGTTGCCCGACGAACTCGGCAGCCGCAACTTCGTATTCTTGGGCACCATCGTCGAGGCCTTCGTTTCCAAGCTGTTCGCCGGCATGCACATGCGCGGCTGCTACCAATTTCGCGTGACCCGCAACAGCGATTTATTCGTCGAGCAGGAAGAAGTCGACGACCTGCTGCGGGCGGTGGAGGGCGAACTCGCCTCGCGCCGCTTCGGCGATGCGGTTCGTTTGGAGACCGCGCATGATTGTCCGGACGAGATCCTCACCTACCTGCTAGGTCAATTCGGGCTCACCGGCGACGATCTATACAGGGTCTCGGGACAAGTGAACTTGAATCGCCTCATGGCCGTGTACGATCTGGTCGACCGCACCGAACTCAAGTACGCGCCGTTCGCGCCGAGTGTCCCCGAGCGCCTGCGCATGGGCAGCGACATATTTACCACTTTGCGCGCAGGAGACGTGTTGCTGCACCACCCCTTCCAGGGTTTCGGTCCGGTCGCGGATTTCATCAAGCAGGCAGCCAGCGACCCGCAGGTACTAGCGATAAAGCAGACGCTGTATCGGGCCGGCAGCGACTCCACCATCGTCGACGCACTCGCCGACGCAGCGCAGGCCGGCAAGGACGTCACCGTCATCATCGAATTGCGCGCGCGCTTCGACGAGGAGGCCAACATCGAACTCGCAACCCGGCTGCAGGAAGCCGGCGCGCACGTTATGTACGGTGTGTTCGGCTACAAGACGCACGCCAAGCTGGTCATGGTCGTGCGCCGCGAGGACAAGGGCCTGCGGCGCTACTGCCACTTGGGCACCGGCAATTACCACCCCAAGACCGCGCGACTTTACACCGACTATGGCTTGATGACCGCCGACGAAGCTATAGGCGAAGACATTCACGAAATATTTCTGCAACTGACCGGCCTGACCCGCGTGCCGCGCCTGCGCAAGCTGTTGCACGCGCCGTTCAGCCTGCATCAAGCACTGCTCGCCAAGATCGAGCGGGAAGCCGTGCATGCGGGGGCGGGGCGGCCGGCCCGCGTCATAGCCAAGCTCAACGCACTCACCGAGCCCACCATCATCCAAGCTCTGTACCGGGCCTCGCGCGCCGGCGTTGATATCGAACTCATCGTGCGCGGCGTGTGTTGCCTGCGGCCTGGTGTTCCGGGCGTCTCCGACCGCATCAAAGTGCGATCCATCGTCGGCCGCTTCCTGGAGCATTCTCGCGTCTATTATTTCGAGAACGGCGGCGCGCGCGAGATTTATTGCGGCAGTGCCGATTGGATGGACCGGAATTTATTCCGCCGCATCGAAGTCGCATTCCCGGTCGAGGCACCGGAATTGCTGCAACGCGTCGCCGAGGATTTGAAATTATATCTGGCCGATGATGTACAGGCCTGGGTCATGAATGCCGAAGGCCATTACATACGCGCCGTGGACACCGCAAACTTGAGCGCCCAAGCACGGCTGCTCAGCCTGTACGATGAACGGGTAGCGTTTATCGACGCCTAGACGATATTCAGGCGAAAGCCGGCGTCCTTCCAGTACTGCCGCTCCTGCTCGAGATCCTCGAGAGTGAGCGGATGCTCTTTCATCCAGCCCTGCGGCAATTCCATGTTCACCGTGCGGCCCTTGACCTTGAGGTTGAACTCCGGCAACGGCTGCGGACTTCGTCCTCGATGCAGCAGCACTGCGAGCCGCAGCAGCACGGTCAAAAATTCCGCGTGACGATCCCAGGGCGGCAGCAAGTCCTCCAGCGATTCGAAGGACAATTGCCGGCGGTGTCCACCGACCAAGGCGGACAACAGCAGCTGTTCCTCGCGTGGGAACCCCGGCATGTCGGCATGCTGCAGCAGATAGGCACTGTGCCGATGGTATTTCGAGTGCGCGATGTCGAGGCCGGATTCGTGCAGCCGCGCCGCCCAGCGCAGCACCGATTCGGCCAGCGGATCCTCCAGACCCCAATCGGACTCGACTTGCTCGAGCAGTGAGACCGCCGTCTTTTCGACTCGATCGGCCTGCGCGCCATCGACGTGGTAGCGCATTTCCATGGCGCGCACGCTGCGCACGCGGGCATCTTCATCCGTGAAGCGGCCCATCAGGTCGTAAAGCAGGCCTTCGCGCATGGCGCCCTCGGCCACCCGAACGCGGTCGACGGCGAAGTTCTCGACGATTTCCAGCAGAATCGCCAGCCCCGCGGGAAACACCGGGGCGCGCTCGGCATCCACGTCCGGAAGGTCCAGTTCGTCCACATGACCGGCCGCGATCACCCGCTCGGCGAGCAGCCGCAGATTATCGAGAGTGATGCGCGGCGATTCGGCATTGAGCCGGCGCAGTACATCGCCGATGACTCGCACGGTTCCTGAACTGCCGAATACCTGCAGCCAACCGAGCTTGCGGTAGGCCTCTTGAATCGGCTCGAGTTCCAGCCTGACCGCCGTGCGCGCGCGCTCGAAGCGCTTCTCGGAAATTTTGCCGTCATCGAAACAAACGGCACTCAAGCCCACGCAGCCTACCGACAAGCTTTCGAGCAGCAAGGGACTGAATCCCTCGCCGATCACTGCCTCGGTCGAGCCTCCGCCGATATCGATCACCAGTCGCTTGTCCGGGCTCATCGGACTCGTGTGCACGACACCCGAGTAAATCAGGCGCGCCTCTTCCAGTCCGGAGATGATTTCGATGGGGTGACCGAGCGCGGCGCGGGCGCGCTCCAGGAACCAGCGCTTGCGCTTGGCACGCCGCAGAGAACTGGTGCCGACCACGCGCACGCTGTCGGCATGCATGGCACGCAAGCGCTGGCCGAAGCGTTCCAGGCAGCGTAAGGCACGGTCCGTAGCCGCATCGTCGAGACGACCGCTGTCCCCCAACCCTGCGGCCAGACGCACCATTTCCCGGAGGCGGTCCAGTATGACCAGCTGGCCGTGCGAATGACGCGCGACCACCATGTGAAAACTATTGGAGCCCAAATCGACGGCGGCGAGCACGTCGGGCACGACACGGCCGCCGCTCATCTACTGAATCAACATTCTTAGGCCGAGAATGAAGACCCGCAACCGCAGGTAGTTTTCGCGTTTGGGTTACGAATGACGAACTGGGCGCCCTGCAGGTCCTCTTTGTAGTCGATCTCCGCGCCCATGAGGTATTGCGCACTCATGGGATCTACCAGCAGCTGTACGCCATGCTTCTCGACGCAGAAATCACCATCCTCGATTTTTTCGTCGAAGGTGAATCCGTATTGGAAACCCGAGCAGCCGCCGCCGGAGACGAATACCCGCAGCTTGAGGTTCGGGTTCGATTCCTCGCGGATTAACTCACCCACCTTGCCGGCTGCAGCGTCGGTGAAAACCAGCACATTCGGCGGGGGTGGGGCCAAATCGCCCGCACTTAACGATTCTGATGTTGCGCTCATAGCTGTATTCTACCCCGCCGGCGGCCGGCCAATCAAAGTTCCGAGCTCACTTTGGGACTGGGTTCACCTCTGCCGGCGCCGCCCTTGCCCCGATGAATCAGCTTTCCATTAATTTGGGCGCCAACCGCGGTTTCAATGATGGTGTAGTTAACATTGCCCAGAACCCGCGCCTTGGCGCCCAGTTCGACCCGATCGCTCGCTTCGATGTCGCCTTTGACGACCCCGTTGAGGATGACATTGGGCGCGATCACAGACCCCTCGATGCTCCCCTGCTGG
>JANYIY010000118.1 GCA_025358615.1 Gammaproteobacteria bacterium
GCTGATGGGTCCGCGTGCTGCTGCATTTATCGCGAGCTGCGGCCTTCTCATCGCTGCACCGGTATACGCGGAAGAGTTGACGGGTCCGCAGGCACAAGGCCGCGCCGTGTACGGAAAATGGTGTGCGCCATGCCACGATCCCGGCATTACGCATCCGGGAACCCACGCATTGACCGTGAAATACCAAGGAGTCAAATCTGGCGTGCTGCTCGAATGGACCGACCTGCCTCCTGCAATGGTCAAAGTCTTGGTGCGCCACGGGATCTCGGTCATGCCGCAATTCCGAAAGACCGAAATCACCGACGCGGATCTCGATGCGCTCGCCGCATACTTGTCCAGGAACACCCGTCAGTAGGCTGTTTTCTCGCGGTACTATTTTTCCGGCAGCAGTGACATCCATGCGGCTCCATCCCACCGGCAAGTTCGATAACCATGCGGCCAAGTACCGGCACATCAGCGTGATGCCCTTGTCTTCGGCTATGGGCGCGGAAGTATGCGGTGCGCAGGCTGCCGAAGTCAGCGATGCACAGTTCGCGGAGATCGCGCACGCGCTATTCCGCCACAAGATGATTTATCTACGCGGTCAGAAGCTCACTCACGATGATCACGAGGCATTCAGCCTGCGGTTCGGTCCCTTCTCGGAGGACGCATACACCCAGGGCGTCCCAGGACACCGCAACGTCCATCCACTCATCAAGACGGCTGCCGATTCGTCCGGAATGGTATTCGGGGAAGGCTGGCACACGGACTCGCCTTTTCTGCCGGAGCCGCCGGCTATCACGACTCTACGCTCGGTTGAGATCCCACCTTTCGGCGGCGACACCAGCTGGGCTAATTCGGCGCTGGCCTATGCCATGCCCAGCGAGACCTACCGCCGAATGATCGAGGGTCTCAAAGTGCACTTCTCCTTGCGCGATGTGCTCAAGGCATCGCAGGACGCGGTCGAGGTCAGCGACAGCCTCATCGGCCGTCTCGCAGCGTCGCGCGACTCACCAACCCTGTCGGATGATCCGGTGCGCAAGATCAAGGGCAATGTTCACCCGATCGTACGCACACACCCCGTGACCGGGAAATAGGCCTTGTACGTCGACCCATCCTATGGCATCGGTATTGAAGGCATGGCGCCCGAGGAAGCGGTGCCGATCATGCGCTTCTTGACCGAGCACCTCACTCAACCCGTCTTCGGCTGTCGGCTACGCTGGGAGCCGGACATGCTTGTGCTCTGGGATAACCGACTCTGCGTTCACCAGGCTTACAACGACTATCAGGGCTACCGCCGTGAGCTGTACCGGACCACCGTGCGCGGCGAGAAGCCGGCGTGAGCATCACATCTTCCGTACGACCTGGGGCGCCAGTTGTTCGTGGCGTTTACCGCCAAATTCTGAGTGCCTCGAGCCCGTTGAGTCAATTCTGGGTCGCGCATATCCCTTGGCGCGATCCATCACGATCGCGTAGTCGCGGCACGGCGGCCTCCTCCCGGGCCCCCTGTCGCATTGAATGTCAGCTCACTGTTTGTCGTAAACCGCGACGTCGTGGATGGTGCCGCCCTTCGCGGTCTTCATGGCCGTCGACAGGGTCATCGCCTTGCCGCCTCCCGATATAGTGCGCGTTGTGGTGCCGACGACTGCTCCGGCTTTCTTCAGCTGAGCCTTGACGGTGCTGCCGTTGACCTTGTTCAAGGACAGGGTATCGAATTCCGCGGATCCCGTGACCGCAACGTCCTTGCCGTCATAGGTCAACGTCGCGCTTTGCGCGATCGCAGTCCCGCTGGACGCAACTCCGGTTACCTTCATCTCTGTGCCGCCGGCAACCGCGGAATAGGTTCGGGTCATGGATTTCGGCGCTCGATCCCCGTGAAACTTCGATTTTTCCAAGTTGAGCGTCCAAGTGCCGATGATTGGGTCCGCGCCATTGGCCGCCGACGCAGTCGCCGTCACGCCGAGTGCGATAACGGCGCCGATGGTCAGCAATTTCAGGAATTTACTCATGATTCGCTCCTAGGTCAGATATTGTTTATTGAATAGTGGGTCAAAATGATCCAAGGCTGAGTATGCGCTGGCGCACCTGGACATTGGGCACCGGCGGCGTATATTTTTGGACTGGGGTCCGGTTCGTCAAACATAACAACTCACCACCTCGGAGACATTCCTCTTGACCAAAAAGGTGGCATTCTCGGAGCGACTTTGGCTGACGATGCCGGACGAGCGGCCCAAGCTTCAACCGTATATTGAAAAGGCCAAATTATTTCGTAACGAATGCGGTTGCACGATGGGCGGCTTTTTCCTAGTCGCCACGTTCGTATGCCTGATTCTGGACGGTCTATATTTCCACGTAATCAGCGGCGTGGGCTGGATTACTACGCTGCTTCGGGGAGCTGCGTTGGTGTTCGGCGCCAGCATTCTTGGAAAAGTCATCGGCATCGCGATCGCGCGCTTACGCTTAGGTTTGGTCTACCGTGAACTGCGCCTTCAATATCCTACCGAGCGAGGCTAATCCATGGCCAATTGCACTTACGTTGTCGGGACGATCGGTATCGGCTGCAAGAATGCAGGTTCCCAGCTGCAGTACGAATGCACCAATTGGGCCGCTCAAAATATTCAGACCTGCTCACAATGGGCTGACGAGGGCTCTAATCAATGCACCTCGTGGTCAAAATGCCACTGGTACACGCCTTGGGACTGCATTGCAGGGTTCTTCTGCCGGACCTGGTACTGGGTAGCCGCATTTGTCTGCATCGCTTTCATGATCATCGTTCTCTACACCTGCCTGGTCTTCAGTTGGGTCGTCGTGAAAGTTTTTTGCCCGATCCTGTGGCAGGCGTTGGACCTCATTTGTCTCGGATGGAACACCATCTGGTGCGGCCTGCGCGCCGTGGGCAGCGCGCTTGGCGGACTGTTCGGAAAGAGCCCTGGAATTGCAAGCATTGATCACATCTTCGTACTCATGCTGGAGAACCGCTCCTTCGACCACATGCTGGGCTTCAGCGGCATTACCGGGGTCGATCTCAAGGGGAATCCGACGCTCTTTAACGAAGGCTTCCATACGGGCTTGAGCAATGTCGACCCGGTGACCTTAGGTACCTTTGCGGTTACGACACCCGCGGATTTCAATTTGAGCCGTGCCAGAGACGCGAACATGCAGCCCACCGGCGATAAGGATCCTGCCCACGAATTCGACAATACGCTCACGCAGTTGTGTGGCGCCGGAGCGATGTACGACCCCAATGCCGGATACCCGCCGATTCACAACTCCGGATTTATTGAAAGCTACTTCGAAGATCAGGCCAAGATGCCGGAGCGCGTCATGCGCTGTTTCGATCCAAAGCAACTTCCGGTGCTCAATCAGCTGGCCCGAGAATTTGCAGTATGCGATCGCTGGTTCTCATCGTTACCCGGGCCCACATGGCCCAATCGCCTGTTCGCCATGGCGGCAACCTCAGGGGGTTTGGACAATAGTCCCGATGCGGTAAATTCCGCGTTGCTTGCCAGCATCAACGGCTTCGAGTTCCAGAATGGCAACATATTCGACGCGCTGGACGCCAAGTGCATTCCTTGGCGCATCTTTGCCGGCGACGACTTCCCGGTCAGCGGCTTGCTGCAGGGAATGAATGTAAATCGGCTGCACGGCAAGATCGGCGATTTGGCCGACTTCGAGTCGCAAGTTAACGCACCCGGATTCAGCGATAACTTCATTTTCATCGAGCCCAAGTACGGGGCGCACACCTTTGATGTCACGGGTCCGGGCGACTTTACCTGTGGCAACTCCATGCATCCTTTGGACGATGTCACGCAGGGAGAGCAGCTCATCAAGATGGTTTATGAAGCCATACGCAACTCTCCCGCGTGGGAGCGCAGCATGCTGATCGTTACCTTCGATGAGCATGGGGGATTCTACGACCATGTGGCGCCGGGCCCGGCCGCCCCGCCGGGAGACCTGACGAGCGCCGACTATTCGGTGTTTGGTTTCAAGTTCGACCAATTGGGCGTACGGGTTCCCGCCGTCGTCGTTTCCGCACACACGCCACGAGGCGTCATCGACCATACGCCCTTTGATCACAGCTCCATTCTCGCAACGGTAGAACGCTGCTTCGGCATGGATAGTCTCACCGAGCGCGACAAGGCGGCCAACGGCGTGGGGCCTCTGGTGGCACTAGATATCCCCCGGACCGATGCTCCAACGGCGCTGAATCCCCCCGCTACCTCCGACATCCCCTTGTCGTGCGAGCCGGTTGACGACACACAGCCGGATCGGCTGATGGCGAGGCGAGCGGAGCTGCGCATCGCGCAGAACGAGGGCGTCTATAGGGAGCGTGAGGTTCACGAATATCCCATTCCGAGGACCCAGTACGGATTCCTGGCGGTGGCGCTGTTGCGGGCGCTGGAGGATGCCGCGTACCCCGATCGCCTGCAATGGATGGAAGATCACCGCCAGATCAAGAACGGCATCGACGCCGCGCTTTTCATGACGGAAGCGAAGCTGAAAGTCGGATACGGCATGGATTTAAAGAAGCTCGAGCGCAAGGCGAAAGAAAAGCTCGCACGCAAAGGAACCATCCTGGAGAGGCTCAACCTCCCATGAGGCATGTGGAGAACGCTCGGGCCGTCGTCGCCGCGTGTGCTTCGTGAATTCAGCCCTGCCAACGCTGCTCGCCTACGTGTTTGCCGCATTGGCTGCGCCGTCTTCGCCAGTATTCGCGGCCAGTTCGACGGGCGATGTGATCATTCGCCACGTAACCATCGTCGACGTCGAGCATGCCCGCACCTTCGTTAATCGCGCTGTGTTAACGCGTGGAAATGACATCGTAGCGGACAGGCACTCGACACGTGGCGCAGCTCAGTTCAGGCCGAGGAGCCTCGACACTAGTTGCGTGCGGCTGTTGACTCCGACCTTCGCGTACACAGAGCGCAGATGATTTTCGACCGTGCGCAAGGCGATCCCTAAGCCTCGGGAAATCTGCCCATTGTTTTGCCCGGCACATATGAGGCGGGCGACGTCGATTTCGCGTTCAGAGAGAGCGAAGCACGCGCAGGCATCGTCGAGGACTTTGCGATCGCCGCGTTCAGAGGTGACGAGGACATAGTATATTCTCGCGTCGATGTCGCGAAAGGCGCGCACCTCGATGTCCAATTGACATGAAATCCCGCAGTCCTCCCGCGGCATTGCGACGGTGAACCGGCCGCGAGGTCCGGCCGCCGGCTCAAGAGACATCAGCCGCTGACGTATTTCGCCGAACACGCTTGCCGACTGCGCGCTGCGGCACGAAGCTCCTGCATACAGGCCGAGCTGCGTGAGGCCACGTCGGTTCGCATGCCGGACGAGCAGATCCTCGTCGAGGATGACAAAGCCCATGCCGGCGTAACTATCCGCGACAGTATCCAGTACGGTGCTCGACACGGCGACGGAGTCCCGAAACGCAAGGTTCGTGATGACCGATTGCATTACCGGCACCAGTTTATGCAGCTTTCCCACCTCCTCGGTTGAGAATGGCTGCGCTTCATGGGCGCGGTGAAACCCCAAGCACATCATCTCCGAGCCGAGGGTCGAGCGTACGGGAAAGACCACGGCAAGGACGTGGCGGATATCGTATTCGAGCAGAAATTCCCGGTAATAGGCCTGATCCCGCCAGCCGGGAATTCCCGACAACAGTGACACGGAGGCGCTTTGACCGTCCGCTCCGGAGCGCAACCATTGCAGACCGGGCTTGAGGACCGGATCCAGGTTGTAGACACCCTCCGCGTACACTTCAACGCTGCGCGGATGATGTCCGACGTACGCCCGCCTTCCCACCAGATGTCCATCGGTGGGAAGCTCACAGAACTGCAGGAACACACTACTGGTCGCGTGCAACGCGTCTGAGACCGGCGTCAGCAGGCATTCGCCCATCTGCTCGTATGACGTGCACGACAGCACACGTACGAACAATTCGGCGGACGCCGCACTCCGCGATGCCGAAATTTCGGCCATGATTGTGATGTCCCCTCCGCGCCGGCCATTAACACCAGCAGCGGCCGCCGACCCGTATCCCTGCGTTTTTCTTCTACGGCGACACCGCGACTTTCGTCAATATGCAACAGTTCGGGGACCTACGCAATCCGACCAGCCGATGACTCACACAGGCGGGCGCCCGGGCGTGCGCACCGCAGCGGATCCGTCCCAGCCGACGCTTGCCTGATGTATGTGAGTGAAGAGCCCTTCAACGGCCGGAGTGACTTCAATGACTTCGATCATACCCCCGAGTTCGGCGGAAGTATCAACATACGCGGCGCGGGCACCGATCGATACCATGGCCTCTAGCCCTAAGGCGAAGCCCTGCTGCTGATAACGCGCCAGCACGGCCTCGTAGTTCTCAGGCAGTGCTGCCACCGCCCAGTGATGAAAGCCGTAGCCGCGTTTGTCCAGAATCTCGCGATACACGCTCGGCTGGGCGTCGTTCTGTTGAATCAGCTCGAACATCATGTGGCCCGAATTCGCCAGCGCAACCGTCACATCCAGCTCACAGGGCAAACCTCGGTACTTGATCCATTGAAACTCGAAGTGTTCGAACAGGAACCACGGGCCGAGGTTGAGGCGGCTGCCGAAATTCTTCATGGCGGCCCCTATGTCCTCTACTATGTAGGCCACCTGTATGATGCCGTCGAGCGGCTGTCCCCAATTCCATGTCGGCATTCGATCCTCTCTTTGTTCGACTCGGCGTGATGGGTTCTATCCGGCGGTCAATTCGCCAGCGTGAACCCGCCATCGACCGCCAACCCCTGCCCGGTTATGTAACGAGACTCCTCGGAAACGAGAAACAGCACGGCATTGGCGATGTCGTGCGGTTCTTGAAGGGTTCTAAGATCGACGACCGCGCACATTGAAGCAATGGCGGCACCCAGGGGAATAGCGGAGACCACTCAGTGCCGAGCGCCGGCGCCGCGCACTGAGTGATTCACGCTATGGCGCCCCCCCTTGTTGCGTGTTGTCCTGGCGAAACGCTGGCGGCAGCACGAAAAACGATAAAGGGGGGGAAATGCACACCAAATTCGGACACGACGATGTGCGTGAGCTAATCGTCGACATCTCAGCTCACCGGCGCGCACTGGTCGCGGCCATCGCGTTGGCGTTCGCCGCGCCGGCACTGGCGCAGACCACGCCTTCGCCGGCGGTTAAGCCTTCGCAATCGGCTTCTGCCGGCGCTTCGACCGATGCCGCCTCGACGCTCGAAGAGGTGGTGGTGACGGCGACCCGGCGCGAAACGAACCTCCAGACCGTCGGCATCGCAATCAGCGCATTCACCGGGCAGGAACTCGTCGATCTGGGCGTCAATCAGACCACCGACCTGGCCGCTGTGACCCCAGGACTGCAGTTTTCAGCGCCGGGTGGCTCGCCGGTTGCCGGCCTGCTCGCGATACGCGGGGTTTCGCAGAACGATTTCGCCGGGCATATCGAGCCCGCCAATGCGTTCTATATCGACCAGGTCTATCAGCCATCGAACGCAGCCAGCGTGCAGGAATTCTATGACGTCAATCGCGTCGAGGTGCTGAAAGGGCCCCAAGGCACTTTGTTCGGCCGCAATGCGACAGGCGGTCTCGTGCACGTGATCACGAACCAACCCACCGACCAGGTGGAAGGATTCGCGAACCTCTCCGCAGGAAGTTACGGTCAGGTGCGATTCGAGGGGGCGATCGGCGGTCCTGTCACGGACGGGGTTTCCGCACGCGTGGCGGTGCTGCGCGACAAGAGCGACGGATTCGTGAAAAACGCCATCGGTCCGGCGCTCCTCAAGGACGACACCTATGCGGTGCGCGGCCAATTGCGTATCGCTCCCAACGATCGCCTCACGGTGCTCTTGGATGCGGATACCTACGTCATTGCGCCGGTGACGACGGGTGGCGACTACATCACGGGTGCCTACCCCGGACCCGATGGCCTCGGCCTGCCGCTGCCGGAGGGAAGTCCCACCGGCTTCGGCTACGTCCCTTCGGGTGACCCGTATCGCGGGTCGTTCGACTACCCCGGCCGGTTCGCGCGTCGCGTGTCGAGCGGAGCCGCACACGTCACCTACGAATTCGCAAACGGCCTGTCGCTGTCCGCCATCACGAGCTACCAGAGACTGCACAGCGAATACTCGGCGGACAACGACTTCTCCCCCATTCCATTCGCCATCTTCGATCAGAACGCCAACGCGCTTCACCTCACTCAGGAACTGCGCTTAAGCGGTGCTGCCGAGCACAATCATTGGACCGCGGGCCTGTATTTCTTGAGGATTGACGGCGCCTACCTCCAGGCATTCGACATCCTGCCGATCGCGACCCGCCCTTTGGAAACGCACTCCGTCGACACGAAATCCTATTCTGTGTTCGGCCAGGACGAGATCCAATTGCGTGACGATCTACGCTTGACCGCCGGTGTCCGCGGCACCCGCGACCATAAGGACTACGAGTACCAGGAGAACTGCACAGGGCCGGCCTGTGGCGGGTTGTTGGCGCCGGGAACCATCGGCACGCTGGCATCCCTCGATTTCGCTGGGCTGACCATCCAAGGGGCGCTGAGCGAGATCGAGGCGGTCGAAG
>JANYIY010000125.1 GCA_025358615.1 Gammaproteobacteria bacterium
AGCGGGCACAGGCCGAGCAAGCGGAACGGGCAGCTCTCGCTGCACGCATCGAAGCAGAGTTGGCGACGGCGCTGGCTGTCGCGGGGCTGTTGGTCAAGGGCGGCCACTAACTTTTACAGCGGCTACCGCATAACGGGGAGCGTCTTATGATTCTGATCGGTATGTTTGATTCACCCTTCGTACGGCGCGTCGCGGTCAGCATGAATCTGCTCGGGATGCCGTTCGAGCATCGCAATTGGTCGGTGGGTCGCGATTTCGAGCTGATCCGGCAGTTCAATTCCTTGGGACGTGTGCCGACGCTGGTGCAGCCGGACGGAGAGGCACTGATCGAATCCGCCGCCATTTTGGATTTTCTGGACGAGTGTGCCGGGCCGGCGCGTGCGCTGCTGCCGAGCGCGGGCAAGGACCGCCGCGAGGCGCTGCGGCTGATGGCGATTGCCATCGGCGCGGCGGAAAAGGGCGTTTCTCAACTCTACGAAACCGTGTTCCGGCCGCCGGAAAAGCGCCATCGCCCGTGGACTGAGCGCTGCGTCGCGCAAATGCACGCGGCGCTCACCGAACTCGAGCGCGCCTGGCAGGCGCGAAGCGGCGAATGGCTGATCGGCCAACGCATGACCCAAGCCGATGTCACGGCGACCTGCGTCTACACCTTCTTGAGCGATGCGCTCGCCATCACCCGCACCGCTACTTATCCCGGTCTGGCCGCGCTCGCCGCGCGCTGTGAAGCCCTGCCGGAATTTCGCGCCAGTAAAGCCGAATGGTTTCCGCCGGGCGAGGGCCGCTGAGCGGGGCCGCGCGGCATCGCGGCCGACGTACGATTAAGGTAAAGCATTACCTGCGGTGTTCGCAGCCGCGGAATGTCCTACAATGGTGCAATGCTTACCGTGCACCACCTCAACAACTCGCGGTCGCAGCGCGTGCTCTGGCTGCTCGAGGAGTTGGGGGTTCCCTATGAGGTAAAGCGTTATCAGCGCGACGCCAAGACCATGCTGGCGCCGCCTGAGCTGCTGGCAGTCCACCCCTTGGGAAAATCTCCCGTCATCGTCGACGATGGGGTCACGGTGGCCGAATCGGGAGCCGTGATCGACTACTTGATCGAGCGTTACGGCGGCGGCCGATTGATACCCCCGGCGGGCACGCCGGAGCGGCTGCGCTACACGTACTGGCTGCACTACGCGGAAGGCTCGGCCATGCCGCCGCTGCTGCTCAAATTGATATTTGATCGGGTGGCGAATGGTCCGGCGCCTTGGCCCATCAGCGTGGTGGCGCGGAAAATTGCCGCTACGGTGCAAAATGCCTTCATCGGGCCGCAGCTAAAACGGCACCTGGACTATCTGGAAGCTGAACTTGCCGCGCACACCTGGTTCGCCGGCCAGGAGTTTACTGCGGCGGATGTGCAAATGAGCTTTCCCTTGGAGGCTGCCGCCGCGCGCGCGGGCTTGAATGCCGGCCGTGCGCATTTGTGGAGTTTTCTCGAGCGGATTCATGCACGCGCGGCCTACCAGCGTGCGCTCGAGCGTGGCGGCCCCTATGCTTTTTAGCGGCGCTCAAGTTTTAGCAAGGATCGAGTCTTAACAAGTATCGGGTCTCAATAAATAGAGGGGAGTTGTCATGCGGAAGTCGCTGAAGCTTGGAGCGGCATTGTCTGGAGTATTGTTTCTGGTTTTGACGGGGTGCGGTCAAAAGCCGCCCGCATCCAACGCACCCAAGGGTCCGTCCCCTGCCAGCCAGGCATGGGCCAAACTCACGAACGGCTTCATCGAAAGTTATCTGCAGGCTCAGCCGTTCTTCGCCGCGCAATCCGGCCGCCACGAATTCGACGGTCAGTTGCCTGACGTGAGCAATCACGGTATCAGGCGTGAAATCGCGCGGCTGCACGATCAGCGCGATCAATTGAATGCGGTGGATCCGAAGACCCTGGAGCCGCGCGAGCGTTTCGATCGCGAGTACCTGTTGGCCGTGGTGGATAAGGATTTGTTCTGGATGGAGAAGGCGAAATCCCCGTTCAGCAATCCGGCCTGGTACACCGATAAACTAGATCCGGACATGTACCTGAACCGCAACTACGCGCCGCTGGAAGTGCGCATGAAGGCCTACATCAAGTACGCCCGCGGCATACCTAAGATGGTCAACGACATCAAGGCCAACCTGCAGTCGCCCCTGCCGAAGACGTATGTGGAATTGGGCATTGCGCAATACGGCGGATTCGCGGAGTTCTACAAGAAGAATGTGGAGGCTGCCTTCCTATCGGTAAACGACCATGAGCTGCACACCCAACTCGCCGATGCTAATGCCGCGGCGGCGGCGGCCATGGATGCTCTGAAGCAGACGCTGGAAGCGGAGCGCAGCAAGGCCACCGACAAGTTTGCGCTGGGCCCGGATTTGTATGCACAAATGGTCGCTGAGACTGAGCGGGTGACCTTGCCCATTGAACAGATCGAAACGGCGGGCCGCGCCGATCTGGAGCGCAATACGGCGGCGCTCAAGGCCGAGTGCGCCAGCTACGCACCCAAGGCGTCCTTGGCGCAATGCGTTGCCAAGGTATCTGCGAACAAGCCCAAAGCCGGTGCCGTCGTGGACGCCCGTGAACAGTTGGTGTCGCTGAAAGAGTTCGTCATCGCGAACAAGGTGGTCTCCATCCCCGGCACCGACGAAGCCATGGTGGCTGAAGCGCCGCCCTATAATCGCTCCAACGCCGCCTTCATCCAGGTGCCCGGCCCCTACGATAAGGGGGTGATGTCGGTCTATAACATTGCGCCGCCCGATCCCAAATGGAGCAAGGCGGAGCAGGCGGCGTACATCCCGAGCGAGGCGTCGCTGCTGTTCACCTCCGTGCATGAGGTATGGCCGGGACATTTTCTGCAGTTCCTGCACTCGAACGCCAACCCCTCGAAGCTCGAAGGCTTGTGGGTGGGATATGCGTTCGCGGAAGGCTGGGCGCACTACTGCGAAGAAATGATGTATGAGAAGGGCCTGGGCAAGGGCGAGCCGGATAAGCACATCGGACAAATCATGGACGCCTTGCTGCGCGACGTGCGTCTGTTGTCGTCCATCGGCTTGCACACGCATGGCATGACCGTGGCTCAATCCGAGAAAATGTTCAGAGAGCAGGCGTTTCAAGATCCGGGCAATGCGCGCCAGCAAGCGGCTCGTGGCACCTACGATCCGGCGTATCTGAATTACACGCTGGGCAAACTCATGATCCGCAAACTGCGTACCGATTGGGTTGCCAAGCATGCAGCCGCAGGCTCAGCGGCGCCGGCCGATGATCAAGCCCTGTGGCATGATTTCCACGATCAATTCCTGTCCTACGGCGGACCGCCGATTCCGCTGCTGCGCAAGGAAATGCTGGGCGAGGAGGGGACTCTGCTCTAGTTGAGGGCGACGATCATCCCGCTGTCCGCCCAAGCCCCAAGCAGGCTCGCGGCGCGCAGCGGGATTTCTTCCCGCGGCAGATACTCGACGAGCGCCTCGCAGAGGTCGCCGAAATTCTCGCCGCGCAGTGCTGCATCGTGCGCCACGACTTCATCGGCCGTCATAGAACGAAAATAATTCTGCAGATCCTGGCGCCAGAGCAGCCAGGGCACCGGCTGGTCGGCACAGGCCGGGTCGGGCGGAGTATCGCCGCGGCTCATGGCCTGCCAAACGGCCACGGTGTTCCATTGCAGACTCAAACGCCGCAACGAGGGATGGAATTCGAACCGCATCTCGGCCCAGGCCGATGCGTCGAGGCTCGAGAGAGCGGCGCGCGGCACGGGTGTTGCGTCGGCCGAGTCGAAGACCGCCGCCAGAGTCCATTCGAGTAGCGCGATTTCCGCAAAAATGGGCTGCTCCGCGTAAGGCGGATGAGTGCTCAGGTATTGCGCGAGCTGGCTGCCATACCACCGAATCGAGCGATGGCTGGAAGGCTGCGCGGCCACGAATTCCCCGCCGAGCTCGACGAACATCTCGTCGCCCAGCACCGCATGCAACACGGGATAGGTGTCATCGAGCGCCTCGATCAGGCGCACTTGATAGGCGTTGCGGTAAATGCCGAGGCGTTCCAGCACCGGCAGCGGCGGCGCGTCGACGATGGCGTCGGCAATCGCGCTCGGAACGCCCAGCAAGTGAGTTTGCAGCTGCAGCTGCAAATGGCGCAACGACATCCGGGCCTGCGGATCCCTCATGCCGCTTGTCGCGCGTGCCGGGCGGCAAGGTTGCGGGCGACTTGCAGTTCCGCGACCAGCTCAGCCAGTTCCGGAATGTTGTCATCGCGTTCGATCATGGTGGGCACCGCGCCGAATTGCGCGACCGCGGCACAGTACAAATCCCAGACCGGCTGCACGATGGGATGGTCATGGGTGTCGATCAAATGTCCGTTGAGATCGCTATGGCCGGCGAGATGAAATTGACGCACACGGTCGCTCGGCATTGTCCGCAAGTAGAGCAGCGGGTCGAAGCCGTGATTGACGCTGCTGACGTAGATGTTGTTGATGTCGAGCAAGATGGCGCAATCCGCACGTTGTGCGACCTCGCGCAGGAATTCCCATTCACTCATTTCAGAGGAGCGGAAGCTCAAATAGCTCGAGACGTTTTCCAGCAAGATCTGTCGGCCCAGAGCGTCTTGCACTTGGCCGACTCTTGCCACCACCAATGCCAGCGCCTCTTCGGTATAGGGCAGCGGCAAAAGATCGTGCAAATTGCGTCCCTCGATGCCGGTCCAACACAAATGATCAGATATCCAGTGCGGCTCGATGCGCGCCGCCAGCGCTTTGACCGTGGCGAGATAATCCAGGTCAACAGGATCGGTGCTGCCGATGGACAGCGAGACCCCGTGCATGACCAGCGGGAAGCGCTCGCGTATTCGCTCAAGATAATGCAGCGGTTTGCCGCCTATACCTAAGTAGTTCTCGGTAATGACCTCGAGCCAATCAATGGCGTGGGTTTCGCCGAGGACGGCCTCGTAATGCGGAGTTCTCAGGCCAAGGCCGAAACCGGCGAGCTGCATCGGGTTGAACGCTGTGATGTTCGCGAAAGGTGGCTGGCTTGGGACCGACCGTCGCAGGCACGCCCGGTCCCAATGCTTAGCCTAATCGGCTTACTTCGCTACCGTACCTTTGGCGGCTTCGCACTCGGCTTTGGTTTTCGACACCCAGCCAGTGCCCTTGCAGCTGTTCATGCCCTTGCAACTATTCTTCGCGGACTTGCACTCGGACGTTCCCTTACAGGAATTGACGCCCGCGCAGTGAACGGTTGCGGCGTCTGCCGCCACTGACACCGTGGCGAAACCAGAACTGAACAACATCGCGGCCGCGGCGGCCAGCGCCGCGCTCGACACTTTATTGATCTGCATGATTGATTCCTCGATTGCTATTACACGCAGCGATATTGCTGCTCCCCTACAAAGACCCGGCCAACGCCGGGATTATTACTCAATTGTCTAAGCTTATGCAGAACCGCCGCGCGCCGGGCGGCACGACGATTGCCGCGCGCGGCATGCCGCATATCCCCAATGCGGCAAACTCAAGTCTTTGATCCTTCTTCCCCGTAAGATATCTGCATGTTTTCTCTGTCAATTTACCTGCACGGGCTGCTGGAGAAGGATATCGGTGAGCGCCGGCCGAAATACGCGGACTACGTACGGCGGACGAGCGCATTCTTTCCTGGTATACGGAAGCGCTCATGAACACCAGCGGATCTGCGGAAGAGATGATGCGCGAGGCGATAGAACTCGACCGAAACGGTCGCGCGGCCGAGGCCATCGCGGCCTACCAGCGGTTGCTGGGCACCTGGCCGGGGTTGCCGAATTGCTGGTACAACCTGGCGTTGCTGCAACGCCAGGCGGGAGAGTATTCCGCGGCGCTGGCTTCTTACAAGGAGGCCCTGGAGCGCAACGTCGCTCATCCTGAAGAAGTGCATCTGAATCGGGGGGTTATATTCAGCGATTACTTGCAACAGCACCCAGCCGCGGAGCGCGAGATCAATGCGGCGCTGGCGCTCAATCCGGGGTATTTTCCGGCGCTCGTCAATCTGGCCAACCTGCACGAGGACCTTGGCCGCCGCGAACAAGCCGCCCAAGTCTACGCGCGAATGCTGGTGCTGGCACCCGAGTCGCCGCAGGTCCTGGCACGCTATGCTGGCCTCAAGACTTTCACGAGCGTTGAGGATCCGTTAATCGGGCGATTGCGTCGGGCGTTGGCGCAACCGGGCATCAGCGCTGCCGACAGCGCCAGCGTCGAATTCGCGCTGGGCAGGGCGCTCGATGCCTGCGAAGCGTACGACGCGGCATTCGACGCGTACCGCTCGGCGAATCGCCACAGCCGAGAAAGCGTCGGGCGCGAATTTCGGGACTATGACTTGGCGCTGGCGGAGCGCTTGGTCGATCGGCTGATCGCGGCTTTTCCCGCCGCACCAGAGGCCAAGGCAGTGCCACGGCTCTCATCCCCTGACCCGATATTCGTGTGCGGAATGTTTCGCTCAGGCTCGACGCTCGCGGAACAGTTGCTGGCCGGTCATCCGCAAGTGCAAGCCGGCGGCGAGCTGAATTTCCTGCCGCGGGCCGTGCAGACGCGGCTTGCGCCGTTTCCCGAGTCGCTCGCGTCGCTGTCGCCGGGGCTGCCCGAGGCACTGGCCGCCGAGTATCTGGACATGCTTCGCGGTCTTTTCCCGAACGCGACTCGCGTGACCGACAAGCGCCCGGATAATTTTCTGTACATTGGATTGATCAAGCGGCTGTTCCCCGGTGCGAAAATCATTCATACCACCCGCGATGCGCTGGATAACTGCTTGTCCATATATTTCCTGCATTTGGACCAGAGCATGAGCTACGCGCTCGATATCATGGATATCGGGCACCACTACCTTCAATACCAGCGTCTGATGGCTCATTGGAAAACTCTGTTCGGAGCCGACATCCTCGATCTCAACTACGACGCGTTGGTCAGGGATCCGCAGCCGGTGGTCGGGCAGATGTTGGCGTTCCTCGGTCTAGAGTGGGACGACGGCTGTCTGTCCGTACCGCCGGGAGGCAGGGCCATCAGGACCGCGAGCGTCTGGCAGGTGCGAGAGCCCGTGTACCAGCGCTCCTCCGGGCGGGCCCGGAGTTATGCGCGGCAACTCAATGATTTGCGAGACTACTTGAAACAAACGCGTTGATTATCCGGCCGGCCGTCGCCAGCGTTGCCAAAAGACCACAAAAGGCTTTGGAATCGCAATTCGCGCTCTTTATTCGCTCAGGATGTCCCCGATTGTAGGCTGGGTTATTTGCGAATGAAATGACGCTTTTCGCCATTATCGGCGGCGGCCTACAACTCGGCTGCTGCCTGCTGCTCTGAGCGCGTTTTTCCCCTGAAATGGGCCGATTCCTGCCGACGCAAACAGCCAAAGGCGCCGGTCAGCGGACGTTCACTGCGCGAATTAATGCTGTTGAGGCGTCTTGGCAACACCGGTTTAGCATGTTGTAATTGGCCCATAACTCTGATTGGCAGCCGGGATGAAGGGCGCCATCGTCGCGCGAGCAAGCGCCAATCAGGCCGTTCGAACTTAAGTCTTAACGTTAGGGAGCAACAAATGGGGAATAACCGCAAATTGCAATTTGCAATCCGAGCTGCGCTCGCCGCTGCCGCGGCATCCGCATCGGTTCCAATCGCGATGTCGCAGACGGTAGCGTCCGCGACCACCGCGAGCACTGGAGCCGACACGGCGCTGCAAGAAGTCGTCGTCACCGGTTCGCGCCTGCAGCAATCGCCGAATGACGTCTCGATCAGCCCGGTCACCAGCGTCACCGCGCTGGATATTCAGCAAACCGGTTTGGTTCGCTCCGAGGATATTCTCAACAACCTGCCGCAGGTTATCGCTGAGCAGAGCTCGGGCACATCCATCAGCTCCAATGGTACGGCGACGGTCAGCTTGCGAGGTCTCGGCTCGCAGCGCACGTTGGTGCTGGTCAACGGCACCCGCTTGATGCCGGGCGCCGGCATCGGCCCCACGGTTTCGTCCAGTGCCGACATCAATCAGATTCCCGCGGACTTGATCGAGCGTGTCGACGTACTCACCGGCGGCGCTTCCGCGGTGTACGGCGCCGATGCCGTCGCAGGCGTGGTCAATTTCGTACTCAACACGCACTTCGAGGGTGTGCGGATCGACGCGAACTACGGCTTCGGCCGCCACAGCAACAACAACGCCACCGAGCTGGGATATCTGTCGGCCGCAAATCAGCCGGCGCCGGACAGTACGGTGGATGCCGGATTCAACAAAGATGTGTCGTTCCTCGCGGGCGCGAACTTCGCG
>JANYIY010000164.1 GCA_025358615.1 Gammaproteobacteria bacterium
CCGACCAGCAGCGCCGCGTGGCAATCACGAAAAGCCACCTGGGCATCATCCGTCGCCAGCACCCGATTGAGCGTCGGGAAAGCGCAGTCGTGCAGTTCCATAACCACGCCCTGCAGTCCCGGCAGTGCAGCGCTGATCTCCAGCAAATGCAGATTAACCGGTTGGTCAGCACCCAGCATCTGGCCCGAGGCCACGCGAAACGCAAGTGCATAGCCGATCTGGCCGGCGGCGCCGGTGATGGCGACATTCATGGGCTGCTTCATTGGGGCTCCAGATGGCATAAGTAGCACAAGATAGCGCTGA
Source organism: Gammaproteobacteria bacterium (assembly GCA_025358615.1). Taxonomy (GTDB): domain Bacteria; phylum Pseudomonadota; class Gammaproteobacteria; order Steroidobacterales; family Steroidobacteraceae; genus Bog-1198. The sequence continues at coordinate 304 of JANYIY010000164.1, forward strand.
TTTTAGTGGCATTATAGGGTGTATCGATAGGCGCTGACGGATTCTGGCCGGGGGATTTTCATGACCGAAGCGGTAATAGCTGGGCGAGCGCCGATCAGCGTGGAGGTCGAAGCGGGCAAGACCTATCACTGGTGTACCTGTGGCAAGTCGGCCAGGCAACCTTTTTGTGATGGCTCCCACAAGGGCGGTAGCTTCAGCCCGCTAGCCTACGTGCCAACACACAGCGGCAAGGCCTGGCTGTGCGCCTGCAAGCGTACTCACAAGGCGCCGCTGTGCGACGGCACGCACAAGACCCTGGGTTAGGCGGCCACTGATATGTACTGCGCGGCGCGCCGTGAGGGCGATGGCGTCGTGCTCGAACTTTCGGGCGAGTGGCGTATTGCCGTGCTGGGCGCCATTGACGAGCAGTTGACGGCCGTGCCGCTCGGCGGCGTACAGCGTCTGGAAGTGCGGGCCGCCGGGGCCCAATTTGATATTTCCGCCGCCTGGCTGCTGCGCGATTACCTGGCGCGGGCGCAGGCCGCAGGCGTGCAGGCCCGCTATGCCGATGAACCGCCGGCGGCAGTGGCCTTGCTCGGGCGCACGCTGGCGCCGTACGCGGCCAACGAAACAGCGACCACTGTGCCGGGCGAATGGCTCGATCCGGCTGCGGCCGTCGAAGGTATCGGCCGCCGCGCGGTGCGTGCCTGGCAGCTACTCGAGTCGGCTCTGGAGCTTGTTGGTCGCGTCACCATGGCTGCGGTGCGCGGCGGATTTGGTCTGCGCCACTGGCGACCCACTTCGATCGCCCGCCATGTCTACGACACCGGTATCACCGCCATTCCCATCGTGGCGCTGATTGCTTTTCTGATCGCCGTGATTCTCGCCTACATGGGTGCGCAACAGCTGCGCAAATTTGGTGCTGATATTTTCGTGGTCGATCTGGTCACGGTCGGCGTGCTGCGCGAGCTGGGAGTACTGCTCACGGCGATCATCGTCGCCGGGCGCTCCGGCAGCGCGTTTGCCGCTGAAATTGGCGCCATGAAGCTCAACGAAGAGGTGGATGCGCTGCAGGCCATCGGCGTCAATCCGATCGAGGTGCTGGTGCTGCCACGCGTGCTCGGCCTGGTCATCGCCTTGCCGTTGTTGACGGTAATAGCCGATGGCATAGGCCTGGCGGGCGGTGGATTGCTGTGCCGCGCATTGCTGGGCATGCCACTGGCGCAATTCATCAATCGCGCCAATGAAGCAATCGCCAGCACCACTTTCTGGGTGGGTTTGATCAAAGCGCCGGTATTTGCGGTGCTGATCGCGCTGGCCGGCACCTGGTGTGGCATGCGCGTGCGCGGCTCTTCGCGCGACCTGGGGCGCATGACCACACTCGCGGTGGTGCAGGCGATCTTCATGGTTATTCTGGCCGACGCGCTGTTCGCGATGCTGTTCATGGAAATGGATATCTGATGACCACGCTGGTCGAAGTGCGCGGTCTGGTCAATCGCTTTGGCCGCCAGAGCGTGCACCAGAATCTCGATATGCAGGTGATGGAAGGGGAAGTATTCGGCATCGTGGGTGGTTCCGGGTCGGGAAAGTCGGTGCTGCTGCGTAGCATCCTGGGCCTGCAGCAGCCGCGCGCCGGCACGGTGCAGCTTTATGGCCGGGAGCTCGGTTCCCTGGGCGCCGCCGAGCTGCGCGAAGTCAAGGCGGGGTATGGGGTCACTTTTCAGCACGGCGCGCTGTTCAGCGCGCTGACCGTGCTGCAAAACGTGCAGCTGCCCATGATCGAACACCTGCAGCTTGAGCGCCGCTGGCTCGATGAGCTGGCAATGCTCAAACTGCGCCTGGTAGGGCTGGAAGCGGAAGCGGCCGGAAAATTTCCGGCGCAGCTCTCAGGCGGCATGATCAAGCGCGTGGCGCTGGCGCGCGCCCTGGCGCTCGACCCGCGCCTGCTGTTTCTGGATGAGCCCACCTCGGGCCTCGATCCGATCAGCGCCGCGGCCTTCGATGAACTGCTGCTTTACCTGCAGCGAGAGCTTAAGCTCACGGTAGTGATGATCACCCACGATCTGGATACCATCTTCCGTACCTGCACGCGCGTCGGCGTGCTCGTCGAGGGGCGCATGATCAGCGATACTCTGGCAGGCATCGCCAAGAATACGCAGCCGTGGATTCACGCCTACTTTCAGGGCGAACGGGCACGGCAGCGGGGAGCGCAGCATGGAACGTGAGGCTAACTACGTCGCCGTCGGCGCCTTCATGCTGCTGGTGACGGTCATGGCGGCACTATTTGTCTACTGGTACAGCGATAGCCAGGACGCACGGCACTACACGCGCTATGAAATCTACTTCGATGGCAGTGTCAGCGGTCTCTCCCAGGGCGGGCAGGTGCGCTACCTCGGTGTCGACATTGGCCGGGTGGTGCGCATCCGCCTTGATCAGCGTGTGGCCGATCGCGTGCAGGTGCTGGTGGATATCGATTCCACGACGCCGATCTCGGCGCGCACGCTCGCCCAACTCTCGCTGCAGGGCGTGACCGGCCTGTTGTACATCGATCTGCAGCAGCAGCACGCTGGCGCCACACCGCAGCAGCTGATGGAGAGTGTCGCCAGTGAGCGCTACCCGGTCATCCGCTCGATACGCTCCAATTTTGATGTGTTCCTGAGCAGTCTGCCGGAAGTAGCCGGCCGCGTCGGCGAGCTGGCGACGCGCGCCAACCTGTTGTTCTCGGATCAGAACATCGCCGCGTTCACGCGCCTGGCCGCCAATCTTGATCGTGCCGGTGGCACACTGCCACAGACCGCGCACGAGGCGGGCGCCCTGATCGCGCAGCTGCGTGGCGCCACGGTTGAAGTCAACGCAGTCATTGCCAAAGTGCGGGCGGCGGCCGAGACTGGCGCTCCCGACCTGGCCGCAGCGCTGACTCAATTGCGTACTGTGACCGATCACCTGGCCGTTGCCAGTACGCAACTGGATGGCATGATTGTCGAGAATCGCGCCGATTTGAGCGGCTTCATGCATCAGGGATTGGCGGAGATCGAAGCCCTGGCGCGCGACAGTCGCGCGGCGGCGCGCGAGTTTCAACAATTGTCGCGCAGCCTGCGCGACAATCCGTCGCAGCTTCTGTATCAAC
>JANYIY010000175.1 GCA_025358615.1 Gammaproteobacteria bacterium
CGCTGTGAGTTCTCCGGTCTCGGTGAAGGCGCTGTGTCATTTCACAGCCAAGAAGGGCGATCTGGACCGGCGCTTTACGCCGGCGCCGAGCGCCCAAGAGGGCGTCTGGGGACATGCCCAAGCGGCAGCGCGACGCGGAGCATCTTACGAGACAGAGGTGGCCTTGAGTACCACCGAAGCGACCCTCACCGTTCGCGGACGAGCGGACGGCTACGATGCCGCTGCGCGGCGCATCGATGAATTCAAGACCTTTCGCGGTGACCTTGCGCGCATGAAGGGGAATCACCGCGCACTGCATTGGGCACAGCTCAAAACCTACGGTGCTCTGCTCTGCCGGCGCGACGCATTGAGTTACGTCGATTTGGCTCTGGTGTACTTCGACATCGACTCCCAGGAAGAGACGGTCCTAAAGGAACGCATTGCGGCCGCAGTTCTTGATCGCCACTTGTTCGAAGCGTGCAGCCAATTTTCAGTCTGGGCTGATCACGAGACCGCTCATCAATTCGCACGGAATGTTGCCCTGCTCGACCTTCAATTTCCGCATGCTGATTTTCATGTCGGCCAGCGACTGCTGGCGGAAGCGGTCTACAAGGCGATTTTACGCAAACAATGTGTCCTGGCGCAGGCGCCCACCGGCATCGGCAAGACGGTGGGCACGCTCTTTCCCATGCTCAAGGCCATGGCGCAGGGGAAGCTCGACAAGATCTTCTATCTCGCTGCGAAGTCCACCGGGCGACAGACGGCGCTGCAGGCGACGCTGTTGCTTAAAGTCTCGAAGCCCGACCTGACGCTGCGCGTGCTCGAACTCGTGGCGCGTGAAAAGGCCTGTGTGAACCCTGAGCGCTCCTGTCATGGAGAGTCCTGTCCGCTCGCCAAGGGATTTTACGATCGTCTGGCCGGCGCGCGCAGCGCTGCGGTCGCCGTGGGGCACATGGACCAGGCCGCGCTGCGCAGCATCGCCGCCGCGCACCAGGTCTGCCCCTACTATTTGAGCCAGGAACTGGTGCGCTGGGCGGACGTCGTGATCGGCGACTACAATTATTTTTTTGACAGCGGCGGACTCCTCTTCGGACTTGCAACCGAAAACGACTGGCGCGTGGGTCTGCTGGTGGATGAGGCGCATAATCTGATAGAGCGCGCACGGGCCATGTATACGGTGACCCTCGAGGAAGCTGACTTACAGACAGCGATAAGTAATGCGCCCGCACCGATCAAGCGCGCCCTTACGCAGTTGGCCCGTCGCTGGACGGACCTTTGCGATACGCAAACAGCCGAATATTGTGTGCTCGACAAATTGCCCACGCCGTTCTTGGCCGCCCTACGGCAAGCGGTCACGCGGCTCAGTGAGTTTGCCGCCGATCAGATCGAGTTGCTGGGCGAGCCGCTGGAACGACTCTATTTCGATGCGCTGCGCTTCTGCCAGCTTGCGGATGACTTTGCCGAGCACTCGATCTTTGATATTACCGACGTCAAGATCTGCATTCGCAATGTTATTCCCGCACCGTTTCTCAAAAGGCGTTTTGCGGTCGCTCACGCCGCCATTTTGTTTTCCGGCACCTTAAATCCGCCACACTTCTATCGAGACTTGCTCGGTCTCCCCGACGACACAATTTTCCTCGACGTACCCTCCCCGTTCCATGCTGGACAGCTGTGCGTGCGCATCGTCGGCGATATTTCCACCCGCTGGAATGACCGGCGTGCGTCATTGCAACCCATCGCCACATTGGTTGCCACGCAATACCGCGCCCAGCCCGGAAACTACCTGGTGTTCTTAAGCAGTTTCGACTATCTGCAGAACCTCTACACAGAATTCTCCGGCCGCCACCCCGAGATTCCTGTCTGGCGGCAACACCGCTGCATGAGCGAAGATCATCGTCATGAGTTTATCGCTCGATTTGCACTTGAGGGCGCAGGGATCGGCTTCGCGGTTTTAGGCGGCGCTTTCGCCGAGGGGATCGATCTGCCCGGCGATCGACTCATTGGTGCATTCATTGCCACGCTCGGTCTGCCGCAGATCAATCCAATCAATGAGGCGATCTCCGATTCCCTGCAGGAGAATTTCGGCGTTGGCCACGAGTACACCTATCTGTATCCAGGACTTCAGAAAGTAGCGCAGGCAGCCGGACGCGTGATTCGCTCCACTTCCGATCGGGGAACTCTTTACTTGATCGATGATCGGTACCTGCGCACGGATATCAGGCGGCATCTGCCGCGATGGTGGAAGCCGCAGACGTGGATGTCGGATAGTTCGCCATTGGCGGTATTTCCACTCCGCGAGTAGTCCGAATTCTGAGCGGCCTCCGGCTCCGCCAGTGGCCGATTAGCAATATAAGGCCACCTTCCGAAAACTCAGTCAATGCCGATAATTGACTGCTTCTTCCAATTTCTCACGCCTGCGAAGTCAGCTGCCGTGCTTCTCTTTGGCAATCCACGCATTGACGCGGGATTCCAGTATCGGCAGCGGCAGCGTTCCGTCTCCAACGACGACGTCGTGAAAATGCGAATAAGTGAATCGTGTGCCGAGCGACCGTCGGGCACGCTCGCGCAGCTCCAAGATCTTCAATGCGCCCACCTTGTACGCCAGCGCCTGGGCAGGAGTCGCCATGTAACGCTCAATTTGATTCCTGGCCTCAGCTTCGGAATATCCGAGGGTGTCCATCGAATACGCGATGGCCCGCTCCCTGCTCCACCCCTGGGCATGCATGCCCGTGTCCACCACCAGGCGCACCGCGCGCAGCAGTTCATTGTTCAAATGTCCGAAGTAGGCATCCGGTTGGTCATAGAGTCCGAATTCCTTGCCCAAAGTCTCGCAATACAAGGCCCAGCCTTCCGTGTAGGCGGCGGTGTCCAGATTTTCGGTGTTGAACTTCCGATAATCCGGTAAATTCATCTCTTTCAAGAGGGCTGCATGCAAATGATGGCCCGGCACGCCTTCGTGTAGAAATAGCGTCACCATGCCCACGGTGCTGTAGTCCTTGGGGTCGTTCACCACAGGCCAGAACACGCCCGGATGCGAGCCGTCGGCAGCCAGGGGCGTGTAGTGATCCGAGGCGGTGGCACGGGTCAACTCAGGCTCGAGTTGCAGCGTTAGTTTGGCCTTGGGCAGGATATTGAAGTACGCCGGCAGCTGCTTGCTGACTTGCACATAGATTCGCTCGTAGGCTTCCAGCACCTGGTTGGCTGAAGTAAACGGCTTGAATTTCTTCTGCTCCAAAACCCATTGCGGCAATTTCTTTGACGGGCCCTCATAGCCTAACTTGGGCCCGAGATCGGCGACCTGCCGCTGTATCCGCGCCACTTCGCGAATACCCAGCTGGTGAACCGCCTCTGGAGTCAGCGGCAGGCTGGTGCTGTTTTTGATGCGCGCCAAGTACCAAGCCGCGCCATTGGGCAAGGCGCCTAAGCCGGTGCTGGCGCGGCTGGCGGGCAGGTAGACGTCGCGTAGAAATCGATTCAGGCGTTGCTGCGCCGGAGTTAATCGCTTCACGATCACATCTCGATATTCTTCGGTTAGTTGCCTTCGATCTTCCTCGGAAAATTGCCGGGGAAGGTTCCGAATCGGGGTATAGAAAATGCTTTCCTCAGTGGTCGCACTCAGCATTTCCTCGAATTGGGGAATCATGGCCGTCGTAATCGCTTGCGGCTGAACGATGCCGCCGCGTATGCCTTCGCGCATATTGAGAATGGCCTGATCGATCCATGCCGGCAGTTGCTGCAAGCGGCTCAGATAGGCGTGATATTGCTGCGGCGTCGTCAACGGCTGCGACCCCGTACCACTGGCATAGTTGGCCAAGGTGCTTGGGACGTTGTCCATTTGACTGAGGGGCAGCAGATGTTCTGGAAAGGGCTCGAGGTCAAGCGAGCTGTTGAGTTCGAAAGCGAGAATATCTCTGTTGAGCCGCTCCGCCTCGCTCAAGGAGGCGGGCGAGATTGCGCCCAACTGCTTCCGCAGGCGATGTATTTCAGAAAAATAATTGGCCCGGACCTTGGGCTCGATGGCCATTCCCAGTTGATCGTCATAGCGGCTGTCGCCATTGGCCGTCGCGTAATTCAGCGGGTCAAATTGAGCGCGGGCACCGTAGAATTCATCGGCGATGGCCGCCACGGCCGCAGCCTGATTTGCCGCTGGGGCGGTCGCGGCATGAGCCGTACATGCGAGACATGACGCAATGACGGCCAATAGGCATGTGGCCCGGGAAATGCCCGTAGCACGTTGGATGAGCATTCAGCATTCCTCGTTGGTGTTGCGCACTTATAAAAAAGGCCTCGAGCCGTTGCCGGTCCGAGGCCATATCTTTAGATACTTCTTATCGTTCTTATTCTATTCGGCCGCTTCTGTGTCCCCCGCCGGTACTGCATCATCGGAGTCGCCCACACCACCGCTCACATCCATGAAGCTGCGGCGGCGGGTGTCGTCGAACGCGCGTCGGCGCCGGGCATGATACGCGAAGCCGGTGCCCGCGGGAATCAGCCGTCCGACGATGACGTTCTCCTTCAAGCCGCGCAGGTCGTCCTTGAGACCCCGCACCGCCGCTTCGGTAAGCACGCGGGTGGTCTCCTGGAAGGAAGCCGCCGAAATGAAGGACTCGGTCGCCAGCGACGCCTTGGTGATGCCCAACAGCATGGGTTCCCAGGTGGACTGGTGCTTACCCTCGGCCTTCTGCTTCGCAATGACATCCAGCAGCCGGCCGCGATCCATCTGTTCGCCGCGCAGCAACGCCGAATCGCCCGCCTCCGCCACCTCGATCTTGCGCAGCATCTGCCGCACGATGACTTCGATGTGCTTGTCGTTGATTTTCACGCCCTGCAGCCGGTACACGTCCTGAATTTCCCGTACCAGGTAGTTCGCCAGCGCCTCGACGCCCTGTAGCCGCAGAATGTCATGCGGGTTCGGCTCGCCGTCGGCGATGACCTCGCCCTTCTCTACCTGCTCGCCTTCGAACACGTTGAGATGGCGCCACTTCGGGATCAGCTCTTCGTACTTATCGGAGCCCTCGTTGGTGATGATCAAGCGCCGCTTGCCCTTGGTCTCCTTGCCGAAGCTCACCGTGCCGCTGACTTCCGCCAGAATCGCGGAATCCTTCGGCTTACGTGCCTCGAACAGGTCGGCCACCCGCGGCAGACCGCCGGTGATGTCGCGAGTCTTGGAAGACTCTTGCGGGATACGTGCGATCACGTCGCCCACCGACACCTTGGAACCGTCTTCCAGGCTGACTATGGCGCCCGCAGGCAACGCGTACACCGCCGGAATGTCGGTATTGGCGAAGGTCACTTCCTTGCCCTTGGCATTGGTCAGCCGCACGACGGGACGCAGGTCCTTGCCGCCCGAACCGCGCTGCTTCGGATCCAGCACCACCGTGCTGGTCAAACCCGTGACGTCGTCCACCTGGCTCGTGACGGTTATGCCGTCGACGAAATCGGAGAACTTGATCATGCCGGCCACTTCCGTGACCACGGGGTGAGTATGCGGATCCCAATTCGCCACTGCCTGGCCGGCGGTGACGATGTCCGCATCGTTCACCGTAATGGTGGCACCGTACGGAATCTTGTAGCGCTCGCGCTCACGGCCAAACTCGTCCACCACGCCCAACTCGCCGGAACGCGACACCGCGACCAGATGCCCCTTCTCATGGCGCACCGTCTTGATGTTGTGCAGGCGAATCGTGCCCTTGCTCTTGACTTCAACGCCGTTGGCCGCTGCCGCTCGAGAGGCCGCGCCGCCGACGTGGAAGGTACGCATGGTGAGCTGCGTGCCCGGCTCGCCGATGGATTGCGCCGCAATGACGCCCACCGCCTCGCCGATGTTGATGCGATGACCGCGACCCAGATCGCGGCCGTAGCACTGGGCGCAGACGCCGTAACGGGTCTCGCAGGTGATGGGCGAACGCACCATGACCTGGTCGACTCCCATTTTCTCCAGCAGCTTGACCAGCTTCTCGTCGATCAATATGCCGGCCTTGACCAGCACTTCGCCGGTGGCAGCGACCGACACGTCTTCTGATACGACGCGCCCCAGCACCCGCTCGCCCAAACCCTCGACCACATCGCCGCCTTCGACGATCGGGGTGATGGACAGGCCGTTGATGGTGCCGCAATCGATCTCGGTGACCACCAGATCCTGCGCCACGTCGACCAGACGACGTGTCAGATACCCGGAGTTGGCCGTCTTCAGTGCGGTATCGGCCAAGCCCTTACGCGCGCCGTGAGTCGAGATGAAGTACTGCAGTTCGTTCAAGCCTTCGCGGAAATTCGCCGTGATGGGCGTTTCGATGATGGAGCCGTCGGGCTTCGCCATCAGGCCGCGCATGCCGGCCAGCTGACGAATCTGCGCGGCGGAACCGCGCGCGCCGGAGTCGGCCATCATGAAGATGGAATTGAACGACTTCTGGCGGACCTTGTTGCCCTTGGTGTCGGTGACCTCGTCGGTACCCAACTTCTCCATCATGGCCTTGGCCACTTGGTCATTGGTACGCGACCAGATGTCGACCACCTTGTTATAGCGTTCGCCGTTGGTGACCAATCCTGAGGAGTACTGCTCCTGGATTTCCTTCACCTCTTTTTCGGCAGTCGCCAGGATCTTG
>JANYIY010000180.1 GCA_025358615.1 Gammaproteobacteria bacterium
CATCGACATCGTCGAACCGGAAAGCGGCGCGCTACCACGGCTCGTGGTCACCGGCGACAGCGCCTCCTGGGCTGCACTCGATTGGTCGCCCGATGACCACGAGCCGTGGTAGCGCGCCGCTTTCCGGTTCGACGATGTCGATGTCGGAGCTGGTGCCGTCACGGGAAGTAGTGAAAAACGCCACTTCGCGGCCGGCGTTCGACCATACGGGACCGCCGTTTCGAGACTTGCCGTCGGTCAGCAGCTTAGCTGCGGGCTCTCCCAGCCGCTGATAGTAGAGCTGAGTATTTTCGTTGCCGCCGGCGTCCTTCAGGTACACAAACGCGCTGCGAGCGGGATCCGGCGAAAACGCTCCGAAGCTGATCGGCTCGCGCAGAAAGGTGAGCTGGCGGCGCTCGCCCGCGGGCCGCTCCACCAGATGCAGCTGATCGACGTCGCCGAATCGCGTGGCGATCAGCAGCTGCCCCTTCGGCGAAAAACTTAAGGGAGTCGCCTGGCGCGCATTCAAGTAGCCGTCCAGCTTCTCGCTCAAACCCGCCGCGGGTTCGGGGATATTGTCGAAGATCAGGTTGCCGCGTACGTCGCGCGGCAGCGCTGCAGCCGGGGCACCAATCAGGAAGGGCGCCGCCAACAGCAGCGCCGCTGAAAACGGCAGCAAATAAATGCGAGTCATATACCCATGTTCTCACACCACGCGGATAATGGAACCAATGGCGACCTACGAACACCTGCTGAAATCCTACGACGTTCACGACGCGCTCGACGACATCGCGAGTGCGGACCCGCCCGCCTACCTGCGCCGCTGCTTCGCGGAAGGGCACTCGGCGTCCTCGCTGTCCTGGGGTCGGGTGCAGCAGCTGGCGGTCTGCGCCATGGTGCTCGACGCCGTCGTCAATGACCGCGAGTACGATGTCTTCGAACATGAACTCATTGCCGACTGGCGCATCCACTACGCCGGCGCCTGCACTCGATTGAAGAGCACCGCGGCGCAGGCCCTGCATCGCGTCCTCGAGCAGGATCGGCCGCAAGACCCCGAAGCCGCCGCCGAACTCGAGCAGCTCGCTAGCCGCGTGGGCGGACCCTGAATGACCCTGAGCAACTCGCGCCTGCTATGGATTGCCGCATTGCTCGCCGCATCGGCAGGCTGCCAAACGCCCTCGTCTCGAGTCAAGGCGACCGATCCGGTTCCGCCTGCGGCAGCACCGGCGCCGGTGGACTCGTCTTTCGATTGGCATGTGCTGGTCATTGCGCCGTTCGGCAGCGTGCTCAAGGATGTACCGGCGGCGCTGCACGAGGTATTGCTGTTTCGCGATCAGGACCCCGGTAAGGATCCTGGTAAGGAGCCCGGTGCCGTCACGCCGGAGGATGGAGAGTGCTACTCAGCCGACACGCCGCCGCCGCAATTCATGGCGCACACTCCCGATGAGTACATGCTGTGCTTCAAGCAAGATCGCCTGTCGCGCATCCTAGCGACAGTGCGCCTGCCGCAGACCGACGCAGCTGCAGTGTTCGCGGTGGCCTGCGCCGATTGGCTGAAAAACGCCGCGCCACCGGATGCAGCCGCAAGCGCACCCACAGCCGCCGCGCAAAACGCCACTGCCTGTGAAGGCCGCGACGCCACGATTCATTTCAGTGCGCACTTCGAGCAGGAGCCGGAGACGGCATTGTCCATCGTCCTCGAAGATGCCACCGATCCTTGAGGACGGCAAGGCTGTGACCCGAGAGTCCGAATTGGAGTTACTCGTCGCGGGCGCGCGTGACCTTGGGCTGGGCTTGGACAGCGCTGCGGGCGAGACGCTGCTCAAGCTCGTCGACGAGCTTGAACTCGGCAACGCGCCATTCAATCTGACCGCGATCCGCGACCGCCCGAGCATGCTGCGCAAGCACGTACTCGACAGCCTGAGCCTGCAACCGTACTTGCGCGGCGAACGCGTCGCCGATATCGGCACGGGCGCCGGCTTTCCGGGTCTGCCGTTGGCCATCGTCAATCCCCAACGCCGCTTCACCTTGGTCGAGGCCACCGGTAAGAAGGCTCGCTTCGTCGAACAAACGGTCGAGCGTTTGGGCTTGGGCAATGTTCAAGTGGCGCCGGTACGCGCTGAAAACTACCGGCCTTTTGAGCTTTTCGATACGGTGGTGGCGCGTGCGCTGTCCTCGCTGGCCGATTTCGCTGCCTATGCCGGGCACTTGTGTGCTCCGGGGGGGCGGTTGCTCGCCATGAAGGGAAAGCGGCCGGACGAAGAAGTCTCCGCCCTGCCCAAGTCGTTTCGCGTGCTGGCGGTGCATCGGCTCAAGGTGCCCGGACTGGACGACGAGCGGCATCTTGTGGAACTCTCCCCGGCCCGGCCGATGGCGGCCCCGCCCAGATCGAGTAAACAATGAAGCGGGTCATTGCAGTTGCAAATCAAAAAGGCGGCGTCGGCAAGACCACGACCGCCGTCAATCTGGCTGCCTCGCTGACGGCCACCAAGCGGCGCGTGTTGCTCGTCGATCTCGATCCCCAGGGCAATGCCACCATGGGTTGTGGAGTCGACAAGAATTCTCAATCCCGCACCAGTTGCGATGTGATGCTGGGTGACTGCACGGCGATGGAAGCGCTGGTGCCGGTGGAGTACGGCGGCTTCATGCTGATGCCCTCCAACCAGGATCTAACGGCAGCCGAGGTGCGCCTGCTCGGCATGATCACCGGGCGCGAGTTCAAATTGCGCAATGCCTTGAAGCCCATTCGCGAAGACTTCGACGTCATCTTGATCGACTGCCCGCCGGCCCTGAACATGCTTACATTGAACGCATTGGTCGCGGCGGATTCGGTGATGGTTCCCATGCAATGCGAGTACTACGCGCTCGAGGGGTTGACCTCCTTGGTGCAGACCATCGAGCAGATTCAGGCCAGCATCAACACGGATCTGGAAATCGAAGGCTTGCTGCGCACCATGTTCGACCCGCGCAACAATCTCGCGAACGAAGTGTCGGCGCAGCTGCTCGAGCACTTTGGCGACAAGGTGTTTCGTACCATTATCCCGCGCAACGTGCGGCTGGCGGAGGCGCCGAGTTTCGGCAAGCCCGCCTTGTTCCACGACAAGGAGTCGCGCGGCGCTCTCGCTTATCTGGCACTCGCCGGCGAGATGATTCGCCGCGACGATCTGCCGCCCACGCCGCTGCCCGCGCCCGTATAATCGATTCATGTCCGGTAAAAAACCGTCTTTGGGTCGTGGCCTCGCCGAGCTCTCGCCTCTGCTTGCGAAGCGTGTGGGCGTGCCCGCGGCCGCGCCGGCGCTCGCCGCAGTGCCCGTGCCCGCCCCGGCCGCAGCCGTCGGCGACCGCCTCGCGAGTTTGCCGCTCGATCTGCTGCAGCGTGGCAAGTATCAGCCGCGCGTCGACATGCGCCTCGAGACCTTGAGCGAGCTTGCGGACTCGATCAAATCGCAGGGTCTGGTGCAGCCCATTCTGGTGCGGCCGGTGGGCGGGCGCCAACCCGGCGAATCGCAGCGCTATGAAATCATCGCCGGCGAGCGCCGCTGGCGGGCCGCGCAATTGGCCGGCCTTGCGGAAATTCCCGCAGTCATCCGCGATGTGCCGGATGAGGCCGCGGTTTCCATGGCCCTGATCGAGAATATTCAGCGCGAGGACTTGAATCCCCTGGAGGAAGCGGGCGCGCTGCTGCGTCTGACCCTGGAATTCGGCATGACCCATCAGGCGGCGGCCGAAGCGGTAGGTCGGTCGCGAGCCGCGGTGAGCAATTTGCTCCGTCTCATGGAATTGGCCGATGAGGTCAAGGAATTGCTGGAACAGCGCCGCATCGAAATGGGCCATGCCCGCGCTCTGCTTGGCCTGACTTCGCGCCGTCAGCAGATCGAGGTAGCGGGCCTCGTGGCCAAAAAGTCGCTGTCGGTACGGGAGACGGAGGCCTTGGTGCGTCGCATCATTAATCCGCACGCCGCGCCAGCGCCGGAATCTGCGGCGGTGGATCCCGACATTCAGCGCCTGCAATTGGAATTGGCGGACAAGTTGGGTGCCAAAGTGTTGTTTCAGCACAGCGCCTCGGGCAAAGGCAAGCTGGTTGTCAGCTATAACAGCTTGGACGAACTCGAGGGCATTCTGGGCCACATCCGCTGACAAAAGACCCGGAAAAATACCGGTCCTAAATGCCTTGATGCACTGGGGCGGCGTCTCTATAATGCGCCGGCTATTTTGACTGGCGACGGCTCAATATGTGCAAAATGAAGGTAGCGAGCCGCCTTGTGCCGCGTCAGCGGGATGTGCTGAACAAGGCGCAGTTCCCTTCGCGGTGAGCGACGCGCTGGTGCGGGGTTATCGGCTGGTGATACGAGTCGTGCTCCTGCAAGCAGGCTGCGCGGTGCTGGTCGCGTCTCTGTTTCTTGTCTTTAAAAGTTTGTCCGCCGGGCTTGCGGCGTTGGCGGGCGGGTTGATCGTAGCTTTCGGCAGCGCGCTATTTGGATGGCGCGCGTTTCGGCCGGGAGCCGCTGCAGCCGCCACTTTGAACACGGCCATGTACGGCGGGGTCGCGCTGAAGTGGCTGTGGTTCGTAGTGGCCCTGTATATAGCGCTGGCGCGCTTGAAGCTCGAGGGGGCGCCGCTATTGATAGGGGTGGTGGCCGCGCAATTAGGGTATTGGGTCGGATTGATTAGGCGCAAATGAAGGTCGGGGATTTATGCATTTTGGAATGATGGCTGAAGAAGATGTGTCGGGCGGGGTGACGGGCTATATCAAACACCACCTTACTCATTTGACCGTCGATCCGGGGCATGGGGCATTTTGGGCATTCCACCTCGACAGCATCGTGTTCACGCTCGTCATCTCGTTTATTTTCATCCTGGTTCTCTCGATCGCCGCGCGGCGCGCCACCAGTGGCGTGCCGGGCAAATTGCAGGCCGCCATTGAAATACTAATGGAATTCGTCGATGGCATGGTGAAGGACACCTACCACGGCTCGAACAAGTTTATCGCGCCGCTCGCCATCACGATTTTCTGCATCGTGTTCCTGGAAAATTTCATGGACATCCTGCCGGTGGATGCGCTGCCCGCCGCCGCCAAACTGTTCGGCGTGGAGCATCTGCGTACCGTGGCCACGGCGGACCTCAACACCACGGTTGGCATGGCGCTCGGCGTGTTTCTGTTGATTCAGTGGGTGGGTATTACGCACAAGGGTATCGGTACCTTTGCCGGCGAATGGTTTACCGCTCCGTTTCATGCCCACAGCACGGTGCTAAAGATCTTACTGGCACCCATTAATTTCGCGTTTCGAATCATCGAAGAAGTCGTGCGTCCCCTGTCATTGTCGATGCGATTATTCGGCAACATGTACGCTGGCGAACTCATTTTCCTGCTGATCGCCTGCTTCACGCTTGGCGCCGCACTCAATCACGTATCCACTTATGTGTTGGGCATCGCGCAATTTGGCGCGGGAGTCGTATGGACGGTGTTTCACTATCTCATCATCACCTTGCAGGCTTTCATTTTCATGGTTCTAACCATCGTGTACGTCGGCATATCCGCCGAGAAGCACTAGATTCGATTCATTCAAGACATTAAAGACCGGAGACAATAATGGACAATGTGACCCAAATCGCTCAACTCATGAGCTCCACCGTGATTGCCGCGGGCTTGGTGATCGGCCTGGGTGGCGCGGGCGCCGCCATCGGCTTCGGCATTCTGGGCGGCAAGTTCCTGGAAAGCGCTGCGCGCCAGCCGGAGCTCACCAACATGCTGCAAACCAAGATGTTCATCGTCGCGGGCTTGCTGGACGCCGTGCCCATCATCGGCGTGGCCGTCGGGTTCTTGCTGCTTTATGCCAATCCCTTCTTGGGCGCCTTGGGCCTGAAGTAAGGAATTGCAAGCGCCTTACCGGCGCTGGTTTAGGAGTAGGCGATGAACTTAGCAATTACGTTGGTCATTCAGGGCGTGGTGTTTTTCCTGGTCGCCTGGGGCGTCATGAAATTTACCTGGCCGGCTCTGATGACAGCGATTGAGACCCGGCAGAAAAAAATTACCGCCGGCTTAGCCGCCGCCGGTCAGAGCCAGAAGGACCTCGAGGAAGCCGAAGCTCGCTCCAAGGATATCTTGCGCGAGGCGCGCGACCGCGCCGCGCAGATAGTCGATCAGGCCGGCAAGCGCTCGAACGAAATCGTCGAGGAGGCCAAGGGCACGGCCTCGAGCGAAGCGCAGCGCCTGGTGGCGCAGGCGCACGAGGAAGTGGCGCGTGAAACCACACGGGCCCGTGAAGGCCTGTCGCGAGAAGTCGGAAAGCTGGCGGTCGAAGGCGCTTCTCGCTTGTTGGGTCGCGAAATCGACCCCAAGACTCACGCCGAGCTCCTGGATAAATTAGCTGCCGAGGTTGCGCGTGGCTGAGCGAGCAACCATTGCCCGACCCTACGCGAAAGCGGCGTTTGAATACGCGCGCGCCGCGAACGCCTTTGCTGCCTGGTCCGAGGGACTCAAAACGGCGGCCGAGATTCTCGCAGATCCGCGCGTCGCGGCGCTCACCAAGAGCCCGGCATGGACGGCCGCCGAGCTGGCGGGCCTGGTCACCGATGTGGCCGGCGCCAAGCTCGATGCCGGCATGCAGAATTTCGTGCGCGTGCTAACGGAGAATCACCGCCTGCTGCTGCTGCCGGAAATCTCCATGCACTACGAGGCACTGCGCTCGGCGGTGGAAAATACCGTGGATGTCGAGGTGGTATCCGCCGTGCCGCTCGATGCGGCGCAATCCGGCAAATTGCAACAGGCCTTGAGCACGCGCCTGAAGCGCCAGGTGCGCATGCACAACTCGGTGGATGCAGCGCTGCTGGGCGGCGCGGTAGTGCGCGCCGGCGATCTGGTCATCGATGGCTCGTTGAAAGGCCGGCTAGAGCGGCTCGCCACGGAATTAGCAACTTAAAGTTTAATTTAGTCGTGGGTGCCCGGGGCCCGCAGCAAGAGGATCGATATGTCCATTAAGGCATCGGAAATCAGCGACCTGATCAAGGCGCGCATCGACAAGTTCCAATCCGCGACTGAGGCCCGCAATGTCGGCACAGTGGTCAGCGTCACCGACGGCATCGTCCGCATCCACGGGCTCGCCGACGCACGCTACGGCGAAATGTTGGAATTCGTCGGCAACACCTTCGGCCTCGCTCTGAATCTCGAACGGGATTCGGTGGGCGCGGTCGTGTTAGGTGACTACAAGCACATTTCCGAAGGGTCGGAGGTCAAGACCACGGGCCGCATTCTTGAGGTGCCGGTGGGTCCGGAATTATTGGGCCGCGTGGTCGATGCGCTGGGAACACCCATCGACGGCAAGGGTCCGGTGAATGCCAAGTTGAAGTCGCCGCTGGAGCGGGTGGCGCCGGGCGTAATTTTCCGCAAGAGCGTTTCGCAGCCGGTGCAGACCGGGCTCAAGGCCATCGACGCCATGGTGCCCATCGGCCGCGGCCAGCGCGAACTCATCATCGGCGATCGCCAGACCGGCAAGACGGCCGTGGCCATCGACACCATCATCAATCAGAAGGGCACGGGCGTTAAGTGCGTCTACGTCGCCATCGGCCAGAAGCAAAGCTCCATCGCCAATGTGGTGCGCAAGCTTGAAGAGCACGGCGCCATGGGGCATACCATCATCGTCGCGGCTTCCGCTTCCATGCCCGCCGCCATGCAGTACCTCGCGCCCTACGGCGGCTG
>JANYIY010000223.1 GCA_025358615.1 Gammaproteobacteria bacterium
CGTGCAGCAGTGGCCGAAGGGCGGCGCACAGGCGCTCAAGGATGCTTGGCTGAAGGCCGACGCTGCGACGGAAGCGGACTTGGCCGGCCACGAGAAGGCGCTGCGGATGCTGTGTATTCGCAGCGAGATTCTGACCGACAAGCCGACGCCACCGGAAGATCAGGCCTTGCGCCGGGAATACCAGGTGCAACGTTTGATGAAACACATGGGACAGGGAAGCAGCGTCGCGCCCGACGAATTGGATGCGCTGGCGTTGGAGTGGGTTCGCGTCGGGCCGGTGGCGGCGGCGGTGCAGGAGTCCTTGCTGGCGAGGTTCTTGAGTTGCCGGTGAAGATGGTGGCCTGGCGGTACGGTTCGTCGCCCGCGGGGAATTTAACTTAAGCGGCAGATCTGGCGGGACCGCGCGGGGGCAGCAGTGTCGCCGCGGTCTTACGTCGCTCAGCCGCGACATGCCGCTGGTAGTTTGCATTCCCTACTATGGGTTGATTCGAAACCCATAGGTGCATACGTGACCATCCGATTGAGTGATACGGCAGAGGCAGCGTCCAGCAAAACGCTTGCGGCATTGGCGCAGGTGATCCGCGCATTGGCGCCCGAGGTTTGCAGTGTGTCGTTCCATGATTTCGCGGCGGACACGTTGTGGTTGAGCGAAGATTTTCTGCTGCCGGAAGATCATCAATTGGTGGAAGACACCTTGTCGGGCCGGGGCGAGGCGGGGTCGGAGATGACTTTCGGGGCGCACGACGGTGCGCGTTACGCGGTGGCGATTACGGTGCGAGATGCGCGAGGCGGCGTCAATGGCGCGGTGCGCTTGAGCATCGATTCACAAATCGTCAACCAACGAACCGCCGAACCCTTGGAGACACGGCTGGCTCCTGTGCTCGCCTGCCTGGCTGCCGAATTCGAACGGCGCGTGGTGCTGCCGTCGCTGTCGGCGGAGGATGAGGTGCAGTTGGCGCAGATCGAGAGCGCGCTGAATGCCGAGCGATTCGAGCTTTTCCTGCAGCCCATCTGCTGCTTGCGCGAGAAGGAAGGGCTCACCCACTACGAAGTATTATTGCGGCTGCGGACGGCGGATGGAATTCTACTGGAGCCGGGCGCGTTTTTGGGCACCGCGGCGGAGCGGCAACTGATGCCGGCGATCGATCGCTGGGTGGTGCGGACGCTGCTCGTGTGGCTGGTCAATAATCGCAAGCTGTGGGCGCGGGTGCCGACGGTGTTTTCGATCAATCTGGCGCCGCAGTCCATGACGGACGCCAATTTCGTGCGCTATGTGGAATCTTGCGTCGCGAAGAGCGGCTTGCGGCCGCAGGCGTTGTGCTTCGAGATCACCGAGCAATTCGCGTCGTCGGGCAATATCAGCGTGGCGGAGTCGATGAAGCGGCTCGAGGCGCTGGGTTGCGAAGTGGCGCTGGACGACTTCGGTGGACATGCGCCGTCGTACGGATACCTGCGTACGGTGCCGGCACATTATTTCAAGATCGATGGCGCGCTCACTGAAGCGGCGCCCACGGATAGGGTGGCGCGGGCGATGATTTCCGCCATCGTGCGCATGGCAACCGACCTTGGCATCCAAACGGTGGCGGAGTCCGTCGAACTCGATTCGGAGCTGCAGGCAGTGCGCTCGCTGGGTGTGGACTATGCGCAGGGGTTCCTGCTCGGCAGGCCGAGTTCACTGTCGAGTTATGACTTCGATACGCGGCGGCGACACTAGTACGTCGGCACCATGATTTTGACCGGTTGGTACAGCGCTTGCCCGGCGGGTTAAGAAGTCTCGCGCCAACAAAAGGCAGCAGTTGGCGCGAGACCTCTTAACCCGCCGGACTAGGCTCTGGGCCACTCAGTGTCACGGTGACGAAAGTGTCGACCGGTGGTCCCTCGGGGCGCGCGTGGTGATCCAAACTTGAGGCTGGCCCTTAACACCCGAATCTTGCATGGCGGCCTTGAGTTTCGCCGAGGCTATAAAGGCCTTGGCCTTCTCTAACGATGCGAAGTCGTGTGTCACGGTCACGTCATTGGGGCTATCGGTCGCTTGATAGACGGCCTGGGAGGTAGCACCCATTTCGCTGACGTTGGCCTGAAATGCGTCGTAGCCCTTGCGCCAGGCGGCATAGTCGGTGACTTCGTGGCGCACAAACAGTCTCACATGGTTTGTCTTGCCAGTCGCGCCGGGTGTCTTTTTCGTATACCAGATCGTCGGCATGCCCTTGACGCCGCTGTCTTGCATGGCGGTTTTCAATTTGTCCGATGAGGAAAAGGCTTTCGCGTCTTGGTCAGATTTGAAATCGTGGATGACCATGACATCGTTGGGATCATCGATGGAGCGGTAGACCGACTGCGCAACGACGCCCATTTCTCGCTGAGTCGTATTGAAGCCGTCATAGGCTTTGCGCCAGGACGTGTAATCCGTGACTTCGTGATGCACGAACATCCGTACGCCGGCGGCGTCCGCGGGTGCTGTTGAAAGAAGGCTGAGCGCCAAGGCGCCAATGGTTAAGAATGACCGCATCTCAATCTCCCCCGTGTAAAAACCCTTATTGGAATCGGCGCCGAATTCGCGCTCAGGACTTGCATACTACCGCAAGGTGTGTGGAGAGCGGCTAGCTGAGCGATTGAGACAGCTCAATGAGGTTGCCCCACCCGTTGGCAGCGTTCTGGGCAGGAACCAAATCCGGCGTTTTGGGTCCATGATTGGACACCTTTAGAGCGGTAACACGAGTGGATTCTGGGCATGGATCAGTCACGCTGGGGGCCTCGGCGATACGCCACGCTACTGGTGGTGCTGGCGGCTCATGTGGCCTTGCTGGCGGCGCTATCGATCGGGTCGCGCACTCTCAATCCCGCCGAATTGGCGAATCAACCAGTCGAACTGATGTACTTGCCGCCGGCGAAAATGCCGAGAGTGCGCGCGGAAAACTCTTTACCGCGGCGCTTGAGTGCCGATACCGCCATCCGCATCGCACCGCCGATACTTGATTCGACGAACACTTCGCCATCGCCCGCGGCGTCAGGATCGAATGGCAATGGGACGGGGGTGGACTGGCGGGCGGAGGCACGCCGGGCGGTGCAGGCGTTCGAGATTCGTAGCCATCGGCCGCGCAGCGAGTACTCCATGCCGGGTTCAGCGGCGGAGGAGGGTTGGTGGCCCCATAGTCGCCACTTCGCCGGTGAGCAATACAGAACGGTGAGTGGCGATTGGATCGTGTGGATCAATGCCAGTTGCTACCAGGTGGCGAGTGCGGGAGCGAGCGCGTACACGGCGGGCGCGCTGCTGCCGCAGACCATCTGCCCGAACGAGTCTGACGCGCCTCGCCGCGGCGCGGGGAGTGTCACCAATTAGGGTTGGGCAACTCGCTGAATACTTCTTTGAGCGCGGCGCCCCAGCGCGTGCGAATCATGGTGAAGTACTCATTGTCCATGTCCAAGCTCATGTGAGTCGCGAGCTTGTACTCGTCGCGCGGAATGATGGCGAGGTCGAGAGGCGGCCCCACCGAGAGGTTGGACCTAATAGTCGAATCCATGGAGACCAGCGCGCATTTGGCGGCCTGCGCCAGGCTGCTGTTTCGGGAAATAACGCGATCGATGATGGGTTTGCCGTACTTGGTCTCGCCGATCTGAAAATACGGCGTATCGAGCGAGGATTCGATGAAATTGCCGGCGGAGTAAATATAGAACAGGCGCGGCTCTTCGCCCATGATCTGGCCGCCCAAGATGAAGGTGCCGTTGAATTCGTGGCCCTGCTCCTCGAGCGACTTGGCATCGCGCTGGTGGATTTCGCGCAGGGCGTCGCCGACCACGCGCGCGGCATTGAACATGTTGGCGGCGCGAAAGATGCGGGTGGGTTGGTCGGAGTTCTCGGGGGCCTCGTGTAGCAGGTTGACCACGGCCTGGGTGATGGCGAGATTGCCGGCCGACATCAGTACCAGCACCCGGTCGTCCGCCCGCTGAAACGTGGCCATTTTGCGGAATGTATTGACCTGATCGACGCCGGCGTTGGTCCGCGAATCGGACAGCATCACGAGGCCGGTGTCGACCAATAGGCCGACGCAGTAGGTCATGGCGAAATTCTACCTGAACGGGTGCTGCGGACGATGACCGGCGTCGCAGTCGCTGCGGGCGGGGCTATTGTTGCTGCTGTTGGGCGGATTCGGCGACCAGCACATTGGCTTCCATCTTCTCGCCGCCGCCGCCTTGGCGCACGCCGCGGACCGGCGCGGCGTCCAGATAATCGCGGCCGACGGCCAGCCGGCAGTAGGTGCGGATGGCGGGGCGTTTGTGGGTGACGTCCATGCTCTGCCAGCCGATTTCCGCGCCGAGCCAGACGTCGACCCAGGCGTGGCTGGCGGCATCACTGGCGTCGCCGGTGTAAAGATAGCCGCTGACGTAACGTGCGGGCATGCCGACGGCACGGGCGGAGGCGATGTAGACGTGAGCGTGATCCTGGCACACGCCTTCGCCGCTTTTGAACGCCACCGCGGCGCTGTCCTGCACGTCGCTGGTGCCGGACTTGTAGCGCACTGCGCCGAAGACGGCCTCGGCGAGAACAAGAGCGCGGGCCTTGGGATCGGTGACGGTGTGCAGGGTGCTCTGCGCAAAGGCGCGCAGTTCATCGCTGGGCGAGGTGAGTAGAGTGGGGGCGAGATAGGCGAGCGGCGAGAGCGGGCCGTCGTCCTGCCTCCCTTCGGTGTCGGCGGTTTCGACCACGCCGCGGACGACAATGTTGATTTCGCGGTGCGGCTCCTCGATGGTGAGCAGATGCGAGATATTGCCGTAGGCGTCCACTTGTTCAAGGCGCCTACCGGGTGCGGTGATGGTCCACGACAGGGCGCGCTGACTTAAGTCGCGGCGTGGGGTCAAGTGCAGACTTTGTACGCTGTATTTGACCGGCCGCTCGTAGCGGTAACGGGTTTCGTGCCGAATGTGCATCTGCATGGGCTTAGGCCTCCGCCGGGGGCAACAAGAAATCCGACGCGATGCGATCGCCGAGATCGCAGTCGGGTGAGGAATTGCTCTAGGAAACGCGGCAGGCCGAGCGCAGTGATTTCCTCCATACGGCTGAAGTGCAGCATGGCATGCATTTCACCGGCGCGGCGCTCGGTCTCGGAGGATTGTTCGTTCGCCACCGATTTGAGATTGCTGTAGACCTCTTTGCAGCAACGCAGCAACGCAGCAACGCAGCAACGCAGCAACGCAGCAACGCAGCAACGCAGCAGCGAGCGCGGCATGTCGTCGCGCAGGATCAGCAGCTGCGCCACCCTGAAGGGCGTGATCACGTCGCGATAGACGCGCCGATACACTTCGAAGGCGGAGAGCGCGCGCAGCAGCACGCTCCATTCATACGGGTCGGGCACGACGCCGGCATCGGCGCCGGGGATGAGATCGCCTTGATGCGCCGTGAGAATACGCGCGGTGCTGTCGGCGCGCTCAAGGAAGGTGCCGATGCGGGTGACGTGGAAGGCTTCATCGCGCATCATGGTGCCGATGGTGACGCCACGCGTGAGATGCGAGCGCTTCTTGACCCACTCGACGAATTCGCCGATGTCGGGCGCGGAGCGGCGTGCGATCAATGACCGCAGCTCGAGCCACGTGGAATTGAGGGTTTCCCATAGCTCCGAAGTCAGAGAGCCGCGTACGGCGCGGGCGTTTTCGCGCGCGGCGCGCAGGCAGCTGAAGATGCTGCCGCTGTAGTCGCGATCCAGGCTCACGAACTCGAACACCGCGCGGGGTTCGACGGCGTCGTAGCGCTCGTTGTAGGCCTCGTCCATGTGCAGCGCCGTCATGGTCGACTGCAACGATTTCGCCAAGGTGTCGGCGGAGTGCGGCAGCAGCGACATGCGATGGTGCGCGTCGACCAGACGCGCGAGGCTCTCGGCGCGTTCGATGTAGCGCGACATCCAATAGAGATGATCGGCGGTACGGCTCAGCATGAGGTAGAGCTCAACATGGGGGTACCGCTCAACATCAGGTTTCCAGCACCCACGTATCTTTGGTGCCGCCACCCTGGGAGGAGTTCACTACCAGCGAGCCGTCGCGCAGTGCGACGCGGGTGAGGCCGCCGGGGACGATGGTGATGTCGCGCCCGGAGAGCACGAAGGGGCGTAAATCGATGTGGCGGGGCGCAGCTCCGTGGCCGGTGAAAGTCGGACAGGTCGACACCGCCAGGGTCGGCTGCGCGATGTAGCGCTCGGGAGTGGCGATGATTTGTTTGCGAAAGGCATCGATCTCGGCTTTGGTGGCGGCGGGCCCGATCAGCATGCCGTAGCCACCGGCGCCGTGAACTTCCTTGATTACGAGTTCTGGGAGGTGGGCGAGCACGTAGTCCTTGTCCTCTTTGTTGCGCAACATCCAGGTGTGCACATTGCCGATGATGGGCGATTGGCCGAGATAGAAGCGGATCATCTCGGGCACGTAGGGATAAATGGATTTGTCATCGGCGACGCCGGTGCCGATGGCATTGGCGATGGTGATGCGGCCGGCGCGATAGGCGGTGAGCAGTCCCGGCACTCCCAGCATGGAGTCGGGACGAAACACCAGAGGATCCAAGAAGTCATCGTCGATGCGCCGATAAATCACATCGACGCGCTGCGGACCCTGGGTGGTGCGCATGAACACCGCTTCATCACGGACGAAGAGATCCTGGCCTTCCACCAGCTCGATACCCATCTGCTGCGCCAAGAAGGCATGCTCGAAGTAAGCACTGTTGTGTGCGCCGGCGGTCAGGAGAACGACGG
Organism: Gammaproteobacteria bacterium; assembly: GCA_025358615.1. GTDB lineage: Bacteria > Pseudomonadota > Gammaproteobacteria > Steroidobacterales > Steroidobacteraceae > Bog-1198. The sequence goes on from JANYIY010000223.1 coordinate 6,732, forward strand.
TTGGATCGGCCACACCGGTGGGCGCGACGCTGCGTAAGTTGTCGAACAGCACGTCGGGGTAGTGATCGACGGGCGCGACGCGGTGCCCGGAGAACAGCTCGGGGAACAGCCGCATCATCATTTTGCGGTTCTCGAGCATGTAAGAGACGCCCGACGGGACGCGCAGGTTGTCTTCGAGTACGCGGAATTCGCCGGCGTCGTCGCGCACGATGTCGATGCCGGCGATGTGTGCGTAGATGCCGCCGGGGACGTCGACGCCTTGCATCTCAGGGCGGTACTGAGAGTTACAAAGAACCTGTTCTGCGGGGACCACGCCCGCCTTCAGAATTTATTGGTCATGGTAAATGTCATGAATGAAGGCGTTGAGCGCGCGCACGCGTTGCTTCAGGCCGCTCTCCAGGCGGATCCACTCTTCCAGCGGCAGGACGCGCGGCACGATGTCGAAAGGGATGAGGCGCTCGGCGCCTTCTTCTTGGCCGTACACGGCGAAGGTGATGCCGACGCGGTGGAATAGGGCGTCCGCCTCGGCGCGTTTTTGGGCGAGTCGGTCGGCGGGCTGTTCGGTGAGCCATTGGGCATAGCGCAAGTAGTGCGGCCTGGCGGCGCTGTCGCCCATGTACATTTCGTTATACGGTTTGCTGACCAAATACCCCCCTCGCTTGGGAAGATGAGCGAATTCCATGCCACCGATCGGCGTTCGCAGCCAATCATGTACTTAAGAGGTATAGAGCTGCAATCGCGCACCAAATGAAGGCGCGAACGGGGTAGCGTGGCGGCGCTTTGGTGCGTCGGCAGGCTAGGCGTTTAGGGTGCGGGCCAGTTCGGCGGCGATGGGGATGGCGGGATCTGCGGGAAAGCGCGTGGGGAAATCGGCCAGCAGAGTGCGTGCTACCCGTCGGGCGCCGCCGCCCTCGGCGGCAATGCGTGCGATGTGCAGAGTGGCGGCGGCGGTTTTGGGGCGGAAGGTGGGGTCGTCGGTGAGCCTATTCGCGACCAGACCTAGGGCTTCGCCGACGCGCTTGAGAACAAGGAGGCGCTCGAGGTAGTCCTGGGTGAGGCGGGTGATGTAGCGGGGATCATCCCAGGCGGCGACCCGCTCGCAGAGCCAACGATAGTCCTCGGGATCGAAGCCGCGCCCGGCGAGCCAGTCCTGTAATTGCTGCCAGCATTCGATGTGCGAGCCGGCGCGCGTTTTGCCGTAGGCCTCGGTCACGACATGTTGGCTTTGGCGCCGGTCGTGAACGTCCGCGCGCTCCTGGTCGCGCTCAGGGGAGGACCAGGTTTCGAGCCCGAGCCAGTGACGCCGCTCGTACAGCGCGCCGGCGAGAGTGCTGAAGGTGGAGAGAATGCAAAACATGAATATCGCGATTTGCAGAGGCAACCAGAGTTCCCATGGCTCAGAATCGCGATAAGTATTGCGTAGGCGCCGATGATGCCGAGAACGAGGAGGTACATGGGCCCAAGTCCCATGATCACCCGCATCCACGCGACGGGGTAGACTGCCTTGAGGATATTTCCCTCGAGGCCGAGGACTGCGACGGAGGCGGGTAGAGCAAGAAGCGAGGCCGCGGCGATGAGGGTGGCCACCGCCGGCCCGATGCGGAGGTAGGCGAAATGCACGGCGATGTAGATGAGGCCCAGGATTGCGACTTGGGCGAGCGGGCGTTGCTCGTTGAAGGGGTTTACCATTTCGACGTCCAGAGTGGGCGGCTCGTCGAAGCCGCGGACCGTATGGTCAAAGAGGACGTAGGCGTACTTGAAGAACCAGGACGTCACGATGAAGGCGAGCGGAATGCCCGTCAGTCCGGCTTTGGCTGCAATGAAGAGGAGGAAGGCGAAGACGATCAATACGCCAGCTGCTCCGCCGCGGGTGGGGCGGAGGAGG